>NZ_JBEYHT010000007.1:0-170543 GCF_040635425.1 Streptomyces laurentii
ACGGCACCGACCACCCCAGCCACAAGGCCCAGGGCAGCATGATCCGCCGCTACCTCATCTGGCGGAACAAGCACGCCACCGACCAACGCCTACGCGAAGTCGTCACCAGGGCAAACGTTGCCTGATGCGGCACTAGGCTGGTCTGCCGGCCGCCGGCCGTTCCCAGGAGCTCGTTCACATGACGCGGACGGGCTCCTTTCGCGTTCCCGGGCGCGGGGGATCCGGAGCCCGGACGGCGCGGTGCGGCGCCGCCTACGGCTTGCGGGCGGGGCGGTCGGCGCGTACCGACCGATAGCCGGGGTGGACGCCCGGAGCGAGCCCCTGCTGTTCGGCCAGGCGTCCGAGCAGCGTGGTCAGCTGCCGGTGTTCGTCGGGGGAGAGCGCCTGGCAGATCTGCTGCTCGTGCGCCGCTCCCGCCTCGCGCAGCCGGGCCAGCATCTCCCGGCCGGCGTCGCTCAGGTCGAGCGCGTACAGGCGCCGGTCGTCGGGGTTCCGGTGGCGCTCGATGAGGCCGCGTTCCTCCAGGCCGTCGGCGAAGGCCACGAAGCGGCTCGGCGGCATGCCGAGGGCGTCGGCGAGTTCGCGCTGGCTGCGGCCGGGGGTCTGAGCGAGCAGGCGCAGGAGCCCCGCCTGCGCGGGAGTCAGGTCGAGGGCGGCGATCCGCTCGGCGAACCGCTGGGCCGCGTGGGCTCCCAGCTGGGCCAGCAGGAAGGCCGCGCCGCCGCGGAACGCGGGGCTCTTGTCCTCGGGGCTGCTGCTCATGGCGGACATCGTACACGTTTGACAATCGTTCCAACTTGTAATCATTATCTTGGGTACATCGATAACCCGGGAGAAGTCATGGCTGTTGCCCCCGCACCTCACCTCCCCGCGGCGAGCGCGCGCCGCCCTCAGTCCGGGCCGCCGCTGCTGGCCCCCGTCCTGGCGTTCGTGGCGCTGACCGTCGCGTACGTGGTCGTGAACCGTTCCACCCCGCATCCCGACGCCTCCGGCCTCGACGTCCTGCGCTACGCCGACGGCCACGGCACCGCGATCAGGCTGGGAGCCTTCCTGCTGCTCGCCTCCGCCGTGCCGCTGGTGCTGTGCGCCGCCGTGCTCTACCGGCGGCTGCGGGCCCTCGGCATCACCGCCCCCGGCTCGGCGATCACGCTGGCCGGGGGCGTGCTCGCCGGCGGCGCGCTGGTCACGAGCGCGCTGTTCACCTGGAGCGGCGGACGGCTGCCGGCGGACGCCCCGGTCTCCCTCGCCCGCGCGCTCGCCGACCTGTCGTTCCTGTCCGGCGGCCCCGGCTACGCGGTGATGTTCGCGCTGCTGGCCGCCGGCGTGTCGGTCACGGGCCTGCTGGCCGGCCTGCTGCCGAAGGCGCTGAGCTGGGGCGGGCTGCTGATCGCCGCCGCCGGGATGCTCTCCTCGCTGACCCTGCTGGCCGACGGCTTCGCCTATCTGCTGCCCGTCGTCCGCTTCGGCGGCGCCGTCTGGCTGGTGTGCGTCGCGGCGCTCCTGCCGCGCACCCGCCGCCGTACGCCGCAGTCGTACGGGCAGGAGCCGGACCCCGCCGTGTCCTGACGGCCCGGGCCTGACCGCCCGGCTTTCCCGACCTCTCGACCTCCCCACGCGTTGCCATCGACCAAGGAGTCACCACAGATGTCCGGTACCTATCCCGATCTGAACGGCAAGGTCGTCCTCGTCACCGGCGGGTCGCGCGGCATCGGCGCCCGGACCGCGGCCGCCTTCGCGGCCCAGGGCGCCAAGGTCTGCGTCGTCGGACGGGACGCGAAAGCCCTGGACGGCGTCGTCGAGCGCATCACCGGCGACGGCGGTACGGCGACCCGCGCGGTCGCCGACGTCACCGACGCCGCGGCGGTGGAGGAGGCGCGCCGGCACACCGAGTCCCTGCTCGGCCCGGTCGACGTCCTCGCCGCCTTCGCCGGAGGCCAGGGACTCCCCGTCCCGACCGTCGAACTGACCGAGCGGCGCTGGCGCGAGGTCCTCGACTCGGACCTCACGTCGGTGTTCCTCACAGTCCGGGCCTTCCTGCCCGGCATGGTCGAACGCGGCAGCGGTTCGGTCATCACGATGTCCTCGGCCGCCGGCCGCCAGCCCAGCCAGGCCAATCTCGCCTACGGCGTCGCCAACGCGGGCGTGGTGATGCTCACCCGCCATCTGGCCACGGAGGCCGGACCGCGCGGGGTCCGCGTCAACTGCCTCGCGCCCTCGGCCATCCTGACCGAGACCACGGAAGCCCGGATGCCCGCCGGCGTCCGGGACAAGATCGCCGCCCTGCACCCGCTGAACCGCATGGGCGTGCCGGAGGACGTCGTCGCCGCCGCCCTGTTCCTGGCGTCCGACTCCGCCTCCTGGCTCACCGGGCTGACGGTCGACGTCGCGGGCGGCCGCGTCACCAACTGAGCGCGGTCGCGGTGGGTTTCGCCCGCGGCTCCCTCCCCGCATCAGCGTGGCCACGACCACGGCCGCGGGAGGGGGGCGCCGTTCATGGAGTTGTCCGGACGGCCGAGGAGCCGGGGAGCGGAATGCGCGTCGCCAAGAGCTGTTCGAAGCGGCATATGCCGCCCGATCTGGGGCCGGTGACCCTCGGGGTGTAGGAAAGAGGGCATGGACAAGGACATTCAGCAGCGGTTCGAGCGCATCACCGCTTTCGTCGAGGCGCGGCTCACCCCGCTGTTCGACCCCGAGAACGGCAGCGACCACGGGTTCGGGATGGACGACACCTCGCGTTCGCTGCGGGCGCTGCGCTACACGGTGCAGGCGGCGTCGGCGGTGAGCGGGCTGCTGGAGAAGCGCGAGTCGGCGCCGGAGCTGCGGCAGGTCGTGGACCAGGCGCTGGAGCACAACTGGGACGTGCTGCGCTCCATCGCCCGGATGTGGGAGGACCACCCCGACTTCCTGAAGGAGTTCAAGGGGCACTCCTGGGACGTGCTGGGGATCTGATCCCCGCGTCACCCTCCCCGCTTTGCCCTCCCCCGCGTCACGCGCGCGCGGTCACGGGACGAGGACGACTTTGCCGGTCGTGCCGCGGGTCTCGAGGGCGTGGTGGGCGGCCGCCGCGTCCTTGAGGGGGAAGGAGTGGACGGCGGGCCGGAGGGTGCCGTCGGCGGCCGCGGCGAGCGCGGCGAGTTCGAGGCGGCGGAAGTCGCCGCCGGCCCTCTGGAGCATGGCCGGGCCGACGACGACCTCCGAGGTGATGCCGCGCTCGGCGAGTTCGTCCTCGGTGAAGACGAGCGGTTCGCCGTCGTCCGCGCCCGCGGAGGACCAGCCGAAGACGAGGTGCTGCCCGCCCCGCGCGAGGAGGCCGACGGCGGCGCGGCCGGTGGCGCCGCCGACCGAGTCGAAGACGACGGTGGCCCGCCGTCCGACGCGGTCGTCGAGGTACGTACGGACCTCCTCCGCCCAGCCGGCGCGCAGGTAGTCGACGGCGAGGTCGGCGCCGTTGGCGCGTACCCGGGCGGTCTTGTCCGGGCCGCCGGCGAGGCCGACGACGGTGGCGCCGGCGTTCTTCGCGTACTGCACGAGCAGCGTGCCGATGCCGCCCGCCGCGGCCGTGACGAGCACGACCGAGTCCGGGCCGAGCGTGGTGAACCGCAGGATGCCGAGGGTGGTGCGGCCCGTGCCGACCATGGCGATGGCCTCCGCCTCGCCCAGGTGGCCGGGCAGGTCGTGCAGCCGGTCGGCGTCGGCGACGGCGAGTTCCGCGTACCCCCCGGGTGCCGTCCCGAGATGGGCGACGACCCGCCGGCCGAGCCAGGACGGATCGGTGCCGGCGCCGAGCGCGTCGACGGTGCCGGCGACCTCGCGGCCGGGCACGGTGGGCAGCTCCGGCAGGGCCGGGAAGGGGCCCCGCTTGCCCTCGCGCAGCGCGGTGTCGATGAGGTGGACGCCGGCGGCCGCGACCCTGACGCGTGCCTGGCCGGGGCCGGGCACGGGGTCCGGGACCTCCTCGTACGTCAGGTTCCCGGCCGGGCCGAAGGCGTGGAGGCGGATGGCGTGCATGGCGGACAGCTCCCCTGGTGGACGGACGGACGGGCGTGGGCCTGGTGCGGCAGGACCCCGCATCAGCCTCCGATCTCAACCGCGCTTGAGGTCAAGCGGCGGCCGGAGCACGGCAGCGGTGGAGGTGGCAGTGGAGGTGGAGGTGGCGGTGGCGGTGGCGGTGGCGACGGAGGCGCGAGTGCGCAGTGCCAGGGACACCGCCTCCACCGCGCTCGTGAACGACACCTCCGCGAGCACGCCCGGGGCCGCGACCTGGTCGCCCACCAGGTACACCCCGTCGCCCCGGTCGATGGCCGGCCGGTCGCGCCAGGTGGTGCCGGGGCGGTCGACCGCGCCCGTACGGCCGTTCGACACCGCCTCGCGCCGCCACACCGCGCGCTCGCGCCAGCCGGGGAAGCCCAGGTCGAGGAGGCGTTCGGCGTGCGCGACGCCGTCGGCCCTGGTCTGCTCCGGGCCGATCGGCAGCTGCGCCTGGACGAGCTGTTCGCCGGCGGGCGCGAGGGTCGGGTCCTGGGTGGTGAAGCGCTCCAGCCAGCCCGGCGCGTCGAGGTCGGAGATCGCGAACGGGTCGCCCTTACGGGTGCGCAGGGCCAGGTCGAACAGCACGGTCCGCCCCGATTCCCAGGTCAGGGTGGGGTCGCCGAGCAGCCGGGCGGCGGCGGGCAGGGTGGTGGCCACGATCACGGGTCCCGTGCCGGGGCCGGTGGGCAGGGCATCGACGCGGGCCGAGGTCTCGACGCGTACCCCCAGCTCCCGCGCCCGTGCCGCCATCCGGTCGACGAGCCGTCCCCAGCCGCCCTGGATGAAGTGCGCCTCGGCGGGGACCGACGAGCCCCGGTGCAGCCGCTCCTGTACGAAGCGGGCCGACAGCGCGCCGGGGTCGTGGTGGTAGACCGCGACCCCGCTGTACGCGGCCGCCGCCTCGGCCGCGGCCGGCCCGGAGAGCCCGGTCGCCCAGGTGCGGAAGTCGACGTCGACCGGGGCCGTCTCGGCCTTGCGGAAGCTCTGCCGCAGGAAACCGAGCGGCGGCGTCCGGCGGAGCGCGCCCTTGTGATGGAAGCGGAGCCCCGCCGCGTCGAGGGCGCGCAGCGGCGCGAGCGGGCCGAGCAGTCCGCGCTGCCGGAGCCAGGTCCAGTGCGGGCCGCCGCGGTAGATCGCGTGCGGACCCTCGTTGGTCAGATACGGGCCCTCGGCGGTACGGGCCCGGCCGCCGAGCGTGTGGTGGGCCTCGTACAGGACGACGTCGGCGCCCGCCTCGGCGGCGGTCACGGCCGCGGTGAGTCCGGCGAAGCCGCCGCCGACGATGGTGATGTTCCGGTTGGTCCGCATCTCTCCCGCTCCCTCATGTGGGGTCTCACTCGGGGGACGGATGGCGGGGCCGGGTCCGTGACATCGCGGGCGCGGTGGTTGTCAGTGGCGTGCGTCACGATGGGGGCGTGACAGGGACGAGTGACGCGAAGGGTACGAGGGGCGGCAGGGGCGGCGGCAGGGGGGCGAAGCCGAAGCCGGTGGCCCCGGCGCGGCTGCCGGAGGTCCGGCTGCCGCCGCTCGCGCCGTACGAGGGCGGTCTGGAGCCGGACGGGGACTACGACGGTCTGGAGCTGGCCGGCGTCGATCTGACCGGGCAGGACGGGGCGGGGGCCCGGTTCCTGGACTGCGCGCTGCGCGGCTGCGCGCTCGACGGGGCGCGGCTGCCGGCGGCGCGGTTCCTCGACTCGGTGCTCGACGGCGTACGGGGGGTCGGCACCGATCTGGCCGGGGCGCAGCTGCGGGACGTGGAGATCGCGGAGGCGCGGCTCGGCGGCACGCAGCTGCACGGGGCGGTGTTCGAGCGGGTGTGGATACGGGGCGGGAAGGCGGACTTCCCGAATCTGCGGGCGGCGCGGCTGAAGGACGTCGTCTTCGACGGCTGCGTGCTGAACGAGCCGGACTTCGCGGGCGCCGTGCTCGAACGGGTGGAGTTCCGGGACTGCGTGCTGATCGGGGCCGACTTCAGCGGGGTGCGGATGAAAGACGTCGACCTGCGGACGGTCCGGCGCCTGGAGATCGCGCGCGGGGTGGACGCGCTGGCCGGCGCGGTGATCTCCCCGACGCAACTGCTGGATCTGGCACCGGTGTTCGCCGCGCACCTGGGGGTGCGCGTCACCGACTGAGAGGAGACTGAGGAGACTAGGGAAGGCGGGGGAAGCGGGCCTGGAGGTCCCAGATCGCCGGGTTGTCGGCGAGGCCCTCGTGCATGTCGGTGAGGTCGGCGATCAGGTCGTGCAGGAAGTCGCGGGCCTCACGGCGCAGGGCGGCGTGGTTGAAGGTGAGCGGCGGCTGGTCGCCGGGCATCCAGTCGGCCTCGACGTCGACCCAGCCGAAACGGCGTTCGAACAGCATGCGGTCGGAGGACTCGGTGAAGTCGAGTTCGGCGTACTGCGGCTGGGCGGCGCGGCTGCCGCGCGGGTCGCGGTCGAGCTGCTCGACGATGTCGCACAGCGCCCACGCGAAGTCGAGTACCGGCACCCATCCCCAGGCTGTGGATACTTCCTCGTCCTTCTCGGTGTCCGCGACGTACACGTCGCCGCAGAACAGGTCGTGGCGCAGCGCGTGGACGTCCGCGGCGCGGTAGTCCGTCTGCGGAGGGTCGGGGAAGCGGCGGGAGAGCGAGTAGCCGATGTCGAGCACGCCCCGATGGTGTCACGTCCGGCGGGCGGCCCGGGTCCCGGTCCGCCGGTACGGCCTTGGGCCTCGGTTTGCCGGTACGGCCTCGGGGGCCGGTCCGCGCCCTTACGCCCCTGGGGGGCAGCCCCCCGGGGTCAGACCCGGTGGACGGCCCGGGCCAGCCGCGGGCCGAGCCAGCGCTTGAGGCGGCGCAGCGGCTCCAGCTGGTCGGCGGCGCGGTCGAGGCGGTAGTAGAGCTGCGGCGGTACGTAGGGCAGCAGCGGCGAGTGACGCTGGCCGAGCAGGGCGAACATCCGGTCCGGCTCAAGCCGCATGTAGCGGGGCAGGTTCTCGTACCACTGGGCGCTGAGCCGGGCCGCGCTCTGCGCCGGGACGATCTCGGCGCGCCGCCGCCGCCCGTACGCGGTGAGCGCCCGGTCCAGCGAACCGAAACCGTCCGGGCCGCGCCGGCGCAGCGCGGCGGCGAGCACCAGGGCGTCCTCCAGGGCGAGGGTGGTGCCGGCGCCGATCGAGTAGTGGGTGGTGTGGGCGGCGTCGCCGAGCAGGACGGTGTGGCCGCGGTGCCAGACGCGGCTGGTGAGGGTGCGGAAGGTGAGCCACTGGGCGGGCGCGGCGGGATCGCCGTCCTCCTGGGCGCGGCCGATCAGCTCCTCGCCGTCGAGCAGGTCGGCGAAGAGTTTCTCCAGCAGGCGCAGGGTGTCCGCCTCGCTCATCCGGTCGAGCCCGAGGCCGGTCCAGGTCTCCGGCGCGCACTCGACCACGCAGGTCGACCGCTCGCCGCTGAAGCCGTACGCGTAGGCCCAGATCCAGCCGTGCGCGGTCTCCTTGAAGGCGAAGCTGAAGGAGTCGAAGACCTTCGTGGTGCCGAGCCAGACGTAGCGGTTGCGGCCGCCGGTGAACTCGGCGCCGAAGTGGCCGGCGTGCGCCTCGCGCAGCGCGCTGTGGACGCCGTCGGCGGCCACGACCAGGTCGGCCTCGGCCAGCTCGGGGGCGCCGGGGCCGTCGATCGCGTGCTCGTGCGCGACCCGGACGCCGAGTTCCCGGGCCCGGTCGGCGAGCAGGGCCAGCATGCGGCGGCGGCCGATGCCGAAGCCCGCGTCGCCGTGGTGGGTGGTGTGCCGGTCGCGGACGATCGCGGTGCCGTCGGTCCAGGTCACGGAGGCGGCGGCGATCGCCTCGGCGGACTCGGGGTCGCCCGCGCGCAGTTTGTCGAGGAGTCCGGCCCAGTAGGTGACGCCCCAGCCGTAGGTCGAGCCGGCCGGGTTGCGCTCGTAGACGGTGATCTCGTGGGAGGGGTCCTGGCGCTTCATCAGGATGGCGAAGTACAGCCCGCCGGGCCCGCCGCCGACGACGGTGATCTTCATGTGCGCTCCCACGGGTCCCACGAGTGCATGACATAGTGCGTCCGGAAGGCAACGCACAGTAGCAGTGGGAAGGTGGGTGCGTGGGGCAGACGGGCCCGGTCGGCCCGCGGGGACGACCCCCACGGCTCTACGGAAGCAGGCGCTGTTCCTTCGCCACCGCCACCGCGCCCGCCCGGGTGTCGACGCCGAGCTTCGCGTAGATCCGGCCCAGGTGCGTCTTGACCGTCGCCTCGCTGATGAACAGCGCGCGGGCGATCTCGCGGTTGCCGAGGCCGTGCGCGAGCTGGCCGAGGATGTCGCGCTCGCGGTCGGTGAGGGTCGGCCCGGCCGCGCCCCGCATCCGGTCCATGACCCGGCTGGCGACGGGCGGCGAGAGCGTCGTACGGCCCTGGGCGGCGGCGTGGATCGCGGCGAACAGCTCCTCGGGGCGTTCGGCCTTCAGCAGGTAGCCGGTGGCGCCCGCCTCGATGGCGCGGGTGATGTCGGCGTCCGTGTCGTACGTGGTGAGGACGAGGACGTGGACGCCGGCCGGGGCGATCCGGCGGGTGGCCTCGACGCCGTCGATGCCGGGGCCGAGCTGGAGGTCCATGAGGACGACGTCGGGGCGGAGGTGCGAGGCCATCGCCACCGCCTCCTCGCCGCTGCCCGCCTCGCCCACGACCTCGATGCCGGGGGCGCTGCCGAGCAGGGCGAGCAGACCGGCGCGGACGACGGCGTGGTCGTCGCAGAGGAGGATGCGGACGTGCTCGGGGCGCGCGCCCGCGCCGCCGGCACCTGCCGTACCCGCCGCGCCCGTACCCGCCGCGCCCGTACCCGCCGCGCCCGTACCCGCCGCGCCCGTACCCGCCGCGCCCGTACCCGACGCACCCGTCCCAGGCTCCTCCGGCTGTGCCTGTGGCCTCACTCGCGTACCTCCAGCGGGATCGCGGCGGAGAGCACGGTGCCCTCGCCGGGGGTGGACTCGACGGTCAGCGTGCCGCCCAGCTGCTGGGCCCGCACCCGCATCGCGGGCAGCCCGTGGCCCCGTACGCCCTCCCGGCCGGCGCCGCCCCGGGCCGCCGCCGGGTCGAAGCCGCGGCCGTCGTCGGCGACATCGAGGACGACCTGGTCGCCGAGGTAGGTCAGGGTGAGCGCGGCGGAGGTGGCGCCGGCGTGCTCACGGATGTTGGCGAGGGCGCCCTGCGCGATCCGCAGGAGCGCCGACTGGACCCGGTCCGGCAGCGGCACCGCCGTCCCGTCGACCCGGAACGCGGCCGACTCGCGCGACGCGAGCCCGCGCAGCGCCTCCTCCAGACCGCCGCCGTCGGCGAGGTCGGCGGGCGCCAGGTCGTGGACGAAGCGGCGGGCCTCGGCGAGGTTGCGTTCGGCGATCGACTCGGCCGTACGGACGTGCCGGCGGGCGGTCGACGGGTCGCTGTCCCAGGTGCGGCCGGCGGCCTGGAGCAGCATCCGCTGGCTGGACAGGCCCTGCGCGAGGGTGTCGTGGATCTCCATGGAGAGCCGCTGCCGTTCGGCGAGGGTGCCCTCGCGGCGTTCGGTCGCGGCCAGTTCGCGGCGGGTGCGCAGCAGGTCGTCGATGAGCGCGCGCTGCCGCTCGGCCTGCCGTTCGGCCTGGACGAAGACGGCGGTCGCGAGGGCGGCGACGGCGGGCGGGGCGATCACCAGGTTCGGGTCGAAGCCGCCCTCCGAGAGCTGCACCTGCGCGATCACGACGAACGCGGTGAGCAGGGCGACCAGGCCGAGCGCGGCGCGCGGCCGGAGGGTGCGCAGGCCCGTGTAGAAGAGCGGCACCGCGCACCAGGCGAAGCTCGGCGCGAGGACCACGAGCACCATCCACACGGCGACGACCGTGCCGAGCCAGGCGATCCGGCGCGGGGTGGCGAGGGTGCCGAGGACCGGGCCGAGGAGGTACAGCGCGGCGAGCGCGCCGGACAGGGCGATGATCCAGGGGCTGCGCGCCTCCCAGGGGTGGCGCAGCAGGAAACGAGCCAGGGACGCGCCGAGGAGCAGGAAGAAGGCGACGTGCATGACCCATACCGGCCAGCGGGCGTCCGGGTCCCGGTCGTCCATGATCCACCTGCTCCGTCGTCCTGCTCCGTCGTTCCCGGCCGGGGCGGCGGCCGCCCGGGCCGCCGTGTCCGCCGAGGCGGCGGTGACGGTCGCGTATCCCGTGTCCCGCATCCGTGTCCCGTACCTCGTATCCCCCATCCGACCTGGGGATACGTGTCCATCCTGACCCGGCCGGGCCAGGGCGGCATCAGCCGATCGGCTGACCCCGTCGTCCTCCATCATGCGCGGCGGGGGCAGCCGGTACGCGGACCGGCCGGGCCCGGATCCGGGCCGAGGATCGGTCACAGAGCGAACGGAACACCCGCTCGGACCATCCGCCCGGATCCGCCCGGGACGGCCCAGGCACGTCCGTCCAGGACACGCATCCCAGGAGCCCGCCATGAAGAAGAAGTACCTGCTCGGCGCCACCGCCGCCGCCGTTCTCGCCGCCGGCACCTTCGGCGCCGTCGCCGCCAACGCCACCGCTCCCGCGGCTGCCCCGGCCGCCGCCGTGGCCAAGGCCGACGCGGGCAGCCGCAACCTGCAGAAGTCCACGCACCTCACCATCGCCGCGGCCACCAAGGCGGCCCAGGCGACGCTGAAGGCGGCCGAGAGCGAGAACCAGAAGGTCTCCGTGGCGGTCGTCGACCGCAACGGCAACACCATCCTGACCCTGCGCGGCGACGGCGCCGGACCGCAGTCCTACGAGTCGGCCGTGAAGAAGGCGTACACCGCCGTCTCCTGGAACGCGCCGACCTCCGAGCTGGCCAAGCGCCTCACCAACGCGCCGACCCTGAAGGACATCCCCGGCACCCTCTTCCTGGCCGGCGGCGCCCCCGTGACCGCGGACGGCGCCCCGATCGCCGCCATCGGTGTGGCGGGCGCGCCCTCCGGCGACCTCGACGAGAAGTTCGCCCAGGCCGGCGTCGCCAGCCTCAACCGCTGACCCGCGGTCACCCCGGCTGCCCGGCCGGCTGCCCGGTGATTCCGGGCAGCTCCGGCCGCCTCGGTCGTCCCGGTCACCGGCCTCTCCGGACTCTCCGGCCTCTCCGGCCGCCCTCGGCAGTGATCCCATCGGTCCCTTTTCCGGCACCTGGTTTCGTACGCCTGTTTAGGATCGGTTCGTGAAGTCGACGCGTACCCGAGTCCGGGCCGGAGCCGCGGCCGTCGCCCTCGCCCTGCTCGCCGCCGGCTGTGCCGCGGGAGCGGGCCGGAGCGGCGGCGGGGTCGAGGGCACCCCCGGCGCGGCCGGGCTGCGCGACCCGTACTTCCCCAAGCTCGGCAACGGCGGCTACGACGTGGGCCACTACGGCCTCACCCTGTCGTACGAGCCCGACAGCGGCCGGCTCACCGGCCGCGCCGAGATCACCGCGACCGCCACCCAGGGGCTCAGCGCCTTCAACCTGGACTTCAGCGGTCTGACCGTGCGTTCCGCGACCGTCGACGGCGCGCCCGCCGCCGTCAACCGGGCCGGGAACGAGCTGACCCTGCGCCCGCGCGAGGACATCCGCGACGGGGCGCGGTTCGTCACGGTCGTCACGTACGACGGCGTCCCGAAGACGATCACCGACGCGGACGGCTCCGAGGAGGGCTGGCTGCCGACGGACGACGGGGCGATCGCCGTCGGCGAACCGACCGGCTCCATGGCCTGGTTCCCCGGCAACCACCACCCCTCCGACAAGGCCGCGTACGACATCACCGTCACCGTCCCGGCCGGCCTGAAGGCGCTGTCCAACGGGGTGCGCACCGCCGAGCGCAAGAGCGCCGACGGCCGCGGCGTCACCTCCGTCTGGCACGCGTCCGAGCCGATGGCGAGCTATCTCGCGACCCTCGCGATCGGCCGCTTCGACACGTCGACCACGACCGCCCTCGCCGACCGGATCCCCGTGCTCAACGCCACCGATCCGGAGGTCGCCGCGGAGAGCTCCGCGCTGCTGGCGCGGATCCCCGAGGTGCTCGCGAACCAGGAGCGGCTCTTCGGCCCGTACCCCTTCGGCGCCGCCGGCGCGATCGTCGAGCACCCCGAGGACCTCGGCTACGCGCTGGAGACCCAGACCCGGCCGGTCTTCCCCGCCGACTCCTTCGACCGGCCCACGCTCGTGCACGAGCTGGCCCACCAGTGGTTCGGGAACTCCGTCTCGCCGGCGACCTGGAAGGACGTCTGGCTGAACGAGGGCTTCGCGACGTACGGGGAGTGGCTGTACGAGGAGAAGTACGCGCACGTCCCGGCGCAGCGGTCGTTCGACCAGGCCTTCGGGAACGCCGCCGCCTGGGCCTTCCCGCCGGCCGAGCCGCCGACCTCGGAGGACCTGTTCTCGCCGCCCGTGTACCAGCGGGGCGCGATGGTGCTGCACAAACTGCGGCAGCGGGTCGGGGACGAGGAGTTCTTCGCGATCCTCAGGGGCTGGCCGAAGGAGCGCCGGCACGGCACTGCCACCACGCGGGACTTCACGGACTACGCCGACTCGATGACGGACAAGGACCTGTCCGGGCTGTGGGACGTCTGGCTGTACGGGAACGGGAAGCCCGCCACCCCCTGAGCGGCCCTTGACTGCCCTGCTTTCTTACGACGCGCGGCCCGCCACCCTCCACAGAGGGCGACGGGCCGCGCGGATGTCCCTAGGGGACCGCTGCGCTACGGATGTCCGTCAGAGGTTGACGCCGAAGTCGCGGGCGATGCCCTCCAGGCCCGAGGCGTAGCCCTGGCCGACGGCGCGGAACTTCCACTCGGCGCCGTTGCGGTACAGCTCGCCGAAGACCATGGCGGTCTCGACGGCCGCGTCCTCCGACAGGTCGTAGCGGGCGATCTCGGCGCCGCCGGCCTGGTTGACGATGCGGATGTACGCGTTGCGGACCTGGCCGAAGTTCTGCGAGCGGGTGACCGCGTCGTAGATGGAGACCGGGAAGACGATCTTGTCGACGCCGGCGGCGAGGCCCGCCAGGTTGACGTTGATCTGCTCGTCGTCGCCACCGCCCTCGCCGGTGCGGTTGTCACCGGTGTGGACGATGGTCTGGTCCGGCGTCGACTTGTTGTTGAAGAAGACGAAGTGACCGTCGGAGACGACCTTGCCCATGGCGTCGACGCCGATGGCGGACGCGTCGAGGTCGAAGTCCGTGCCCGTGGTCGTGCGGACGTCCCAGCCCAGGCCCACGGTGACGGCGGTGAGGCCCGGGGCCTCCTTGGTCAGGGAGACGTTGCCACCCTTGGACAGGCTTACAGCCATGGGAAGTCCCTTTCTGCGGTACGGAGTGCGGTACTGGCGTACCGGCGTGCTGACGGGTCGTCGAAGGCGATAACGCGCGACGCAGCGTGATGGTTCCGGCACGCGGCCGCGGTCCGGCGGAATCCGGGTAAACCCTGAGGCCGACCCTGAGACCCTGAGACCGACCCGAGAACCGGGGGAGCCGGGCAACCTGGGGAAAAGGGCGTGACGCGCGGGCGCGCGGCCGGGGAACATGGACACATGTCCGGTCCCTATCCGATCCGCGGCTCCGTCTCGCTTCCCGAGGCCGAGCTGGTCTGGCGTTTCTCGCGGTCGTCCGGGCCGGGCGGCCAGCACGTCAACACCAGCGACTCGCAGGTGGAGCTCCGCTTCGACCTGGCGGCGACCGAGGCTCTGCCGGAGGTGTGGAAGCAGCGGGCCCTCGAACGGCTCGCGAGCCGCCTGGTGGGCGGCGTCCTGGTCGTCCGCGCCTCGGAGCACCGCTCCCAGTGGCGCAACCGCGAGACCGCGGCCGTACGGCTGGCCGCCCTGCTCGCCGAGGCCACCGCGCCGCCGCCGAAGCCGCGCCGGCCGACGAAGATCCCGCGCGGGATCAACGAGCGGCGGCTGCGGGAGAAGAAGCAGCGCGCGGACACCAAGCGCGGCCGGCAGGGCCGCGACTGGAACTGAGGCCGCCCGGCGGCACCCGGCGGCACCCGGCGGCACCCGGCGGCACCCGGCGGTTCCCTGCGGTGCGCGGCGGTGCCCGGTGGCGCCTGACGGCGGCGACCGGCGCGCGCTGGTGACGCCCGGCCGATGACGCCCCGTACAGCCGAGCCCGTACCGCTGAGCCCGTACAGCCGCACGCGTACGGCCGGGACCCGTACGGGTCCCGGGGTCCGGCTCCTGGGGTCCGGCTCCCGCTCAGCCCAGCGCGCGGTAGCGCCCGCGGAAGTACGTCAGGGGGCTGCCCTCCGCCGACGGCAGCTCCGTCGCGAGGACGCGGCCGACGACCAGGGTGTGGTCGCCCGCCACCACCCGGCTCTCCGTACGGCATTCGAGGGTGGCCAGCGCGCCGCCGATCAGGGGCGCGCCACTGTGCTCGCCGCGCCGGTACGGAAGGTCCGCGAAGAGCAGCCGGTCGCTGACCCGGCCGCGCATCGCGAAGCGCCCGGCGACGTGCCGCTGGCTCTCGGCGAGCAGCGACACCGCCCAGACCGGCACCTCCGTGAGCACGTCGTCCATCCGGGAGCCGTTGCGCAGGCTGACCAGGACCAGCGGCGGGTCGAGCGAGACGGAGAGGAACGCGGTGGCCGTCATGCCGACGTCCTCGCCGCGCGGACCGTCCTCCGGGTCGTGCGCCGTCACCAGGACCACGCCCGCCGCCAGGCGGGACATGGCCGCGCGGAACTCGTCGTCGCTCACTTCCTCAGCATGAGGGATCGGCCCGGTCCCGGGGGTCGTGGGGATCGCGAGGTCGTGGACGGCGGGCCGCGCGAGCGGGTGCGCGGGCTGGGTGGGGGTCGTCTGGAGCACGCTCGCACGTTAGTCCGCGGCCGCCGCACGCCGCATCGGGCGCGGGGACCAGCGGCGATTCCCCCGTGGGTCCTAGGACCCAGGGCGGAGGCGGACATTCCGGGGTTGTTGTGACTTGAGTCACAGAGGCGGGTAATTGTTGACCCTGTGTACCGAGTGCGCAGCTCGCTGTGATTCAGTGGCAGGGACAGTGCATTACGTAGCCGATGAGAATCCTGGAGTCAGCTGTCGAGGTCTCGGGGAGAGCGAGCGATGGAGACCGAGTCGGAGCCGTACGTCCGTCTTGCGACCCTGCGGCAGCTTCACCGGGTCGTGACGGACCTCAACACCGCGCGCAGTCTCGCGGACACCATGCAGGCCGTCGCCGACGGCGTCGTCACCGGCCTCAACTATGAACTGGCCGCCGTCAACCTCGTCCGGCCCGACGGCGATCTCGTCGTCGCCGCCTTCGCCGGCAGCCCCGCCGCCGAGGCCCTGATCACCGGCCGGGTCGGCTCCCGCGCCTCCTGGGAGCGGCGCCTCTCCATGGGCGAGTCCTGGGGCGATCTGCGCTTCATCCCGCACACCGAGGGCTGGGTGCTGATCGAGGACGACGTCCCGCAGTGGCACACCGAGGGCCCCGCCCCCCGCTTCGAGGACGAGTGGCACCCGCACGACCGGCTCTACGCGCCCATGTACGCGCCCCGGGCCGGCTCCGGCGCCCAGGGCGCGGCCCCGGGCGCCGCCCGCGAGCTGCTCGGCGTCATCTCCGTCGACCGCCCGCGCAACGGCCGCCACCCCGGCCCCTGGGGCCGCGAAGCCCTCCAGGTGTACGCCTCGCAGGCCGCCATCGCGATCAGCAACGCCCGGCTCCGCTCCAACATGCAGCGCGCCCTGGTCCGCCTGGAGCGCGAGCAGCAGGCGCTGCGCGCCAGCGAGGAGTCCTTCCGGCAGGCGTTCGAGTACGCGCCCTCCGGCATGGCCATCGCCGAGATGGGCGGCGACCAGCACGGCCGCCTGCTGCGCACCAACGACGCCCTGTGCCGGCTGCTCGGCCGCCCCGCCTCCGTCATGCGCCGCTACTCCTTCGCCGACCTCGTCCACCCCGAGGACATAGGCACCCTGCTGCGCACCTCCCCCGAAGGCGGCCGCACCGAGCTGCGCCTCGGCCGCCGCGACGGCACGTACGTCTGGGTCAGCCTGCGCAACTCGGTCGTCGCCGACGCCGCCGACGGGCCCCGCTTCCTCCTCACCCACGTCGAGGACATCGAGGAGCGCAAACGGCACGAGCTCCAGCTCGCCCACCGCGCCTCGCACGACGCCCTCACCGGCCTCCCCAACAGCGCCGAACTCCGCGCCCGGCTGTCCGCCCGGATCTGCGCCCGCCCCTCCGCCGGCACCGGCGAGCCCTCCCGCGCCCCCGCGCCCGGCTACCCCGCGGCCGGATACGGGCCGGGATACGGGTCCGGTCACGCGCCGGGCTACGCGCCCGGGTACGCCCCGGGGCACATACCCGCGCAGGGGTCCGGGGCCCCCGCGCTGCCCGCGCCCGCCTCCCCGCCCGGCTCCGCGCACGAGCCCCCGTACCAGCCGCCGTACGAGTCCGAGTACGGGACGCCCGAGTACGGGACGCCCGAGTACGGATCGTCCGAGTACGGATCGTCCGAGTACGGATCGTCCGAGTACGGATCGTCCGAGTACGGGACGCGCGAGTACGGGTACGACTACGACCACGAGCACGGTTTCGGCTTCTCGCCGGCCGGCGGCGTCGCCGGCCCGTACGACCACCACGTGCACCTCGTCGCCCCCACCGGCGGCGAGACCGACGACGGCACCAAGGGCCTCGCCGTCCTCTTCTGCGACCTCGACGGCTTCAAGTCGATCAACGACCGCTTCGGCCACCACACCGGTGACGCCGTGCTCATCGAGGTCGCCCGCCGCCTCACCACCGGCGTCCGCGACGGGGACACCGTCGCCCGGCTTGGCGGCGACGAGTTCGTCGTCCTCGCCGACGGCCTCGGCGCGGCCGACGCCGCCGATCTCGCCGTACGGCTGCGGAACGCGATCATCCCGCCGATCCGGGTCGACGGGCGGGCCGTCCGGGTCGGGGCGAGTTTCGGCATCGGCTGGGCCGAGTGCGGCATGACCGTCGAAGAGGTCCTGAACAGCGCGGACCAGCGGATGTACATCGAGAAGCGGTCGCGCGCGAAGGTGCACCGCAGAGCGGGTTAGTTGATCGTTCACCGCTTCGCCCCATGGCCTCAAACCGGCGCAAGGCCGTTCGAGGTAGGCTCGGCCGGTCGGCGACGGCTGACGAGCAGGCAAAGGGAGTGAGACCGGATGGCTGCCGGTAACGACGGCGCGAAGACGCCCGAGGACGACGATCCGTTCGGCTACCTGTACGCGGACGGCCAGGCCGCCGGGGCGCAGCCGCCCCAGGGCGGTGGTTACGGCTACCCGGGTCCGACGTCGCAGCCAGGCGTTCCCCGTACCTCGTACCACCAGGTCCGCACGGTCGGCGAGCGCCAGTACGGTGCCCAGGCCCAGCAGTCGCCCGTACCGCAGCAGCAGGGCTACGGCCAGCCGCACCCGCAGTACGCGGCGCCCGAGACCTACCCCGGCGGCCCTGGCGGCCCCGGCGCGCAGCGGCCCGGCGTCCCGCCGCAGCAGCCCGGCGGGCACGGCGGCGGTTCGGGGCGCGGCCCCAACACCCGCGGCCTGCTCATCGGCGCGGTGGCGGTCGTCGCCACCGTCGTCATCGCCATCACCGCCGCGGTCCTCTCCAACATGGGCGACAAGACCGACCAGGCGGGCGACGGCGAGACCACCACCCCGACCAGCGCCCCCTCGCAGGACGCCAGCGAGGCCCCGACGGCCGTTCCCGGCACCGACACCACGCCCGAGACCGAACTCCCCAAGCAGGACGCGGCCACCCTGAAGCTCGGCGGCTCCGCGGTCCTCGCCAAGGACGTCAAGGGCGCCGAGGGCGGCGACGGCGCGTACGTGTCGGGCTTCAACCAGCCCGGCGCCTCGGTCACCTGGAAGGCGAAGATGCCGAAGGGCGGCCAGTACCACCTGACCGTGCGCTACGCGATCCCGGCCGTCGACGCCAACGCCACCCTGACGGTCAACGGGACCGCGAACTCCCAGCCGATAGGCCTGAAGAACTTCGTCAAGTCCTCCGACCCGAACCTTGAGAAGAACTGGCAGACCACCTGGGCGCCGGTCGACCTCAAGGAGGGCGAGAACGAGATCAAGATCTCGTGCGAGGCCGGCAACCAGTGCAACGTGCTGCTGGACTGGCTCGAAGTCACCGTGCCGCGGTCGTAACGACCGCGCACCGCCGGAGCCTTCACTCGTAAGGATGAATGTCGGCTCCGTCGGCTGATGCTGTGTCGGCTCGTCCGGCGTGGTGTGGCCTTCCCGTGATGCCTCCCCGCGCCGCCGCCTACAGCAGGCGCAGGAACGACGTCACCGTCTCCGCCATCGCCTCGCGCGCCGGACGCAGATACGCGCGCGGGTCGACACCCGTCGGATGCGCGGCGAGATACGCGCGGACCGCCCCGGTGAACGCCGTGTTCAGGGCCGTACCGACATTGATCTTGACCATGCCGGCCGCGACCGCCGCCCGGATCTCGTCGTCCGGGACGCCGGACGAACCGTGCAGCACCAGTGGCACCGGCACGGCCTCCTTCAGCGCGGCGATCAGGGTGTGGTCGAGCGCGGCGGTGCGCTCCGTCATCGCGTGCGAGGAGCCCACGGCCACGGCGAGCGCGTCCACCCCGGTGTCGGCGACGTACGCGGCGGCCTCCGCCGGGTCCGTGCGCACCCCCGGCGCGTGCGCGTCCAGCGGCGGCTCGCCCGCCTTGCCGCCGACCCGGCCCAGCTCCGCCTCGATCCAGATCCCGCGCTCGTGGCCCCAGCGGACCGCCTCGGCCGTCGCCTTCACGTTGTCGCCGTAACCGAGCCGCGAGGCGTCGAACATGACGCTCCCGAAGCCCTCCGCGTGCGCCTGGTACAGCAGGTCCACGGACTCGACGTGGTCCAGGTGCAGCGCGAGCGGAGCGGAGGAGGCGCGGGCGACGGCGGCGGTGGCGGCGGCGATCGCCGAGAGCCGGCCGCCGTGGAACTTCACGGCGTTCTCGGAGATCTGGAGGATCGCGGGGGCGCCGGCCCGTTCGGCGCCGGCGGCGATGGCTTCGGCGTGCTCCAGGGTGATGACGTTGAAGGCGGCGAGGGCGTGGCCGGTGGTACGGGCGGTGGCGACGAGGTCGGCGGTGCGGGCGAGGGGCATGCGGGGTCCTTGTCGTGGCGCCCCGCGCTCCAGGGAAGCCGGGGCTAGAGGGCGGGGGAGGGGGTGGTCAGGGTGATGCGGGGGAGCAGGGCCTCGTAGGCCTCCTCGTCGAACTCGCCCGCCACCGGGGAGAGGACCGTCGCCGCCGAGAGGGCCGTGGCGTGGGTGAGGCGGGTGGGCCAGTCGGTGCCGTCGACCAGGCCCGCGAGGAGGGCGGCGACCGCCGAGTCGCCCGCGCCGGTGGGGTTTCCGCGGACGGGGGCGGGCGGGGCGGCCTGCCAGAGGCCGTCCGGGGTGGCGGCGAGCAGGCCCTCGGGGCCGAGGGAGGTGACGACCGCGTGCGCGCCGCGGCGGCGGGCGTCGAGGGTGGCGCGGTGGGGTTCGCGGGCGCCGGTGAGCCGGGCCAGTTCCTCGGCGTTGGGCTTGATGACGTCGGGGCGGGCGGCGATGCCGCGGCGCAGCGGTTCGCCGCTGGTGTCGAGCAGGACCGGTAGGCCGGCGGCGCGGGCGAGCCGGACGAGTTCCGCGTACGCGCCGACGTGGATGCCCGGCGGCAGGCTGCCGCACAGCGCCACGGCCCGGGCCCCGTCGAGCAGGCCGGTGAAGCGCGTGGTGAAGGCGGCCCATTCGGCCGGGGCGATGTCCGGGCCGGGCTCGTTGAGCTGGGTGGTGTCGCCGTTCGCGGCGTCGACGACGGCGACGGTGCGGCGGGTGGCGCCGGCGGTCGGGACGAGCGCGTCGTGGACCGTGCCGGGCAGTCCGGCCGTGCCGGTGGCGAGCAGGTCGCGCAGCATCGCGCCGGTGGGTCCGCCGGCGAAGCCGGTGACCACGGTCTCGTGGCCGAGCGCGCCGAGGACGCGGGCGACGTTGAGGCCCTTGCCGCCGGGGCGTTCGATGACCTGGCTGACGCGGTGTGAGGCGTGTGGCACGAGCGCGGGGACGTGGTAGGTGAGGTCCAGCGCGGTGTTGAGGGTGACCGTGAGGATCACCTGAGCCACCCCCGTCGTCGTTCGCCCTCGGCTTCCGGCTGCCCCGATCATGCCAAAGAGACGGCGCCTGGCCCAGCCCCCCGACCGAAAACCGCAGGACGAGCAGGGGCAAGTCGGGGTGAAACCGGCTCGGATGGGGTCGGTCGGCCCGGCGGGTGGGGTCGGTCGGCCCCGCCCGCCTCGCGGGGCGGGCGGGGCGGGGGGCCGGACCCGTACGAGGGGTAGGTAGGTTCCCGTACGGGTCCGGGGTCCCGGTGGTGGCGGGGCGTCAGCCCAGTTCGGGCTCGACCAGCCACTCGCCCTTGCGCATCACGCCCTTGACCTCGAAGTCCGCGTCGAGCACCACGACGTCCGCGTCCTTTCCCGGCTCCAGCGAGCCGACCCGGTCGTAGACGCCGAGCAGCCGCGCCGGGTTGGCGGAGATGGCCTGGACGATCGCCTCGACCGGCAGCCGGTCGATCGTCGCGGCCCGCTTGAACGCCCGGTCGAGGGTCAGCGTCGAACCCGCGATGGAGCCACCCTCGACGAGCCGCGCCACGCTGTCCTTCACCTCGACCTCCAGCGTGCCGAGCATGTAGCGGCCGTCGCCGAAGCCCGCCGCGTCCATGGCGTCGGTGATGAACGCGACGCGCTCCGGCCCCGCGTGACGGAACGCCAGCTCCAGCGCGGCCGGGTGCAGGTGGGTGCCGTCGTTGATGAGCTCGACGGTGACCCGCTCGTCCTCCAGGAGCGCCGCGATCGGGCCGGGCGCGCGGTGCCCGAGGCCGGGCATCGCGTTGTAGAGGTGGGTGGCGACGGTGGCGCCCGCGTCGATGGCGGCCACGGTCTGCTCGTACGTGGCGTCGGTGTGGCCGATGGCCGCGATCACGCCGTGCTCGGCGAGCAGCCGTACGGAGTCGATGCCGCCGGGCAGTTCGGTGGCGAGCGTGACCATCCGGGCCTGGCCGCGCGCCGCCTCGATCAGCTTGCGCACCTCGGCCGGCTCGGGGTCGCGCAGCAGCGTCTCGTCGTGGGCGCCCTTGCGGCACGGGGAGATGAACGGGCCCTCGAAGTGGATGCCGGCGATCTCGCCCTGCTCGGCGAGTTCGGACAGCAGGCCCGCGCGCCGGCCGAGGAAGTCCATGTCGCCGGTGACGAAGGAGGCGACGACGGTGGTGGTGCCGTGCAGCCGGTGGGTGCGGACGCCGGTGAGGATCTCGTCGGTGGTGCCGGAGGTGAAGGACGCGCCGCCGCCGCCGTGGTTGTGCATGTCGACGAAGCCGGGCACGAGCCAGTGGCCGGAGAGGTCGAGCGGGGGCACGGTGGCGTCGTCGGGGACGCTGCCCGCGATGCGGCCGTTCTCGACGATTACTCGCCCGTTCTCGACGATCCCGGTCGGCAGCACCACACGGGCCCCGGCGAGAACTGTGGAAACGGCCATCAGGCGGATACCTCCGGGGCGGCGGGCTGGGAGTGGGCGGACTGCGGGTCGGTGGGCTGTGGGGCGGTGGACTGCGGGGCGGTGGACTGCGGGTCGGTGGGCCGGGCGCCGGTCGGGTGCCCTTCGGCGGGGCCGGTGGTCCTGGCCAGCAGGTCCCAGGCGAGGAGACCCGCGCCCAGGCAGCCGGCGGTGTCCCCGAGGGCCGCCGGGACGATGGCGGGCAGCTTCTGGAAGGTGACCCGCTTCTCCACCGCGGCCCGCAGGGGTGTGAACAACGTTTCCCCGGCCTCCGCCAGACCGCCACCGATGATGAGCGTGCGGGGGTCCAGCAGGGTGAGCGCGGTGACCAGACCGTCCGCGAGCGCGTCGACGGCGTCCTGCCAGACGCGGGCGGCGGCGGGGTCGCCGGACTCGACGGCCTTGGCGCAGTCGGCGGCGTCCGCGTCCGGGTCGCCGGAGGCCTGGGCCCAGGCGAGCGAGACGGCGGAGGCGGAGGCGTACCGCTCCAGGCAGCCGCGCTGGCCGCAGCCGCACTCCGTACCGCCCGGGCGGACGACGATGTGGCCGATCTCGCCGGCGTAGCCGTGGGCGCCCGCCTCGATGGCGTCGCCGATGCCGATGGCGCCCGCGATGCCGGTGCCGAGCGGGACGAAGAGGAAGCGGTCCGCGCCGTGGCCGGCGCCGATCCGGCCCTCGGCGAGGCCGCCGGTGCGCACGTCGTGGCCGAGGGCGACCGGGATGCCGTCGAGGCGTTCGCTGAGCAGGGCGCGCAGCGGGACGTCGCGCCAGCCGAGGTTGGCGGCGTAGACGGCGATGCCGTCCGTGGCGTCGACGATGCCGGGGACGGCGACTCCGGCGGCCGCGGCGGGCTCGCCGTACCGCTCCCGGCCCAGCGCGCGCAGGTCCGCGGCGAAACCGAGGATCGTCTCGACGACGGCCTCGGGTCCGCGCTCGCGCGCGGTGGCGCGGCGGGCCTCGTGGAGCAGCGTGCCGTCCGCCCCGACGAGGGCGGCCTTCATCCCGGTGCCGCCCACATCGAGGGCGATGACGTGTTTCACGTGGAACAGTCTCGCGCGTGATGACCCGAAAGGTCTAGTCCACTCCAGAGGATTGTTGCGGTCGGATACAAATTCGATTCCGGGCCGTGATTCCGGGCGAGTACGGCGGTGGGGCGGGGGATCACCCCCGCCCCACCGCCCGTACACAGGGAGTCCGGGACCTTACGGCGCGAGGATCACGCTGCGCGAGAGGTTGCGCGGGCGGTCCGGGTCCAGGCCGCGGGACTCGGCGAGGGCGACCGCGAGCCGCTGGGCGCGCACCAGGTCGGCCAGCGGATCGGTGCCGGGCCGGGAGACCAGGGTGCCGCCGACCCGGGCGACATCGCCCGCGAGGCCCTCCGGCAGCTCGCCGAAGACCCAGGTCACCCGGCCGGGGCCGGTGATCGCGATGGGGCCGTGGCGGTACTCCATCGCCGGGTACGCCTCGGTCCACGCCCCGGCCGCCTCGCGCATCTTCAGCGCGGCCTCCAGCGCGAGGCCGTACGTCCAGCCGCGTCCCAGGAACGTCCACTGCTCGGCGGCCGGCGCCGCCTCCGGCAGCGGCTCGGTGAGCGCCAGCTCGGCGTCGACGGCGGCCTCCTCCACTGACTTCAGACCGGTCAGCGAACCGAGCCCGGCGCGCAGGAAGGCGAGCGCCGTGGTGGCGAACCGGGTCTGGACCACGGACTCCTCGTCCGCCCAGTCCAGCACCGCGACGGCGTCGGCCGCGTCCATGACCGGGGTCTTCGGGTCGGCGGTGAGCACCGTGGCCGGCACCCGGCCGCGCAGCCGCTCCAGCAGGTCGAGGACCTCGGTGGTGGTGCCGGACCGGGTGATGGCCACCACCCGGTCGTACGTGCGGCCCGCCGGGAACTCCGAGGAGGCGAAGGCGTCCGTCTCGCCCTGTCCGGCGGCCTCGCGCAGCGCGGCGTAGGCCTGCGCCATGAACCAGGAGGTGCCGCAGCCGGTGACGGCGACCCGTTCACCGGGCTTCGGCAGCCCCTCGAAACCGGCCGCGGCCTCGGCGGCTCGGCGCCAGGAGGCGGGCTGGGTGGCTATCTCGACGGAGGTGCGGGCGGCGGGGGTACGGGACATGCGGGGCGACTCCTCGGTTCCGGTCCTGCTGCGGTGCCGGTCGGTGACCGGCACCCCGTGCATAGCAGCGCCCCGCGCCGCGGGGCAATGTGCCACCGCGGCGACGGGCGGGGCGGACGCCGGCCCCGGGGCGGAATAAGTTGGTCTCTATGACCACCGATTTCGGCGAGCTGGGCGAGCGCGAGCAGGCCGTCCTCGCCCTGGAACGCCGCTCCTGGCCCGGCCCCGGCGCCAAGGAACGCGCCGTCCGCGAGCAGCTCGGCCTCTCCGCCACCCGCTACTACCAGCTGCTCAACGCCCTCCTCGACGACCCGCGCGCCCTCGCCCACGACCCGGTGACCGTCAACCGGCTCCGCCGGGTCCGCGCCGCACGCGAATCCCGCAGGTGACGGACGGACCTGGTGACGGCCCCCGCGACGGCCCTGGCGGCGGCCCTGGCGGCGAGCGTGGCGACGGCCGCGGTGCCCGCGTCCGGCCGGTGCGGCCCCGCGTCCGCCGGGTGACGTCCGGCCGCACGCCGCGGATCGTCCGGTTCCCAGCCGCTGACGGGACGGCCGCGGCTCGGTAGGGTCGTGCGCATGGTCAGCAGCCTTCCGCATCCGACCACCGCCGCCGGCCGCGACGGACTCGCCGCGCTCCTCGCCCGCCCCGGGAAGGCCGTCGTGGCCCTCGACTTCGACGGCACCCTCGCCGAGATCGTGCCCGACCCCGAACGGGCCCGCGCGCACCCCGGCGCCGTCCCCGCGCTCGCCGCCCTCGCCCCGCACGTCGCCTCCGTCGCCGTCGTCACCGGCCGGCCCGCGGGCGTGGCGGTCCGGTACGGCGGCTTCGCCGGCGTCCCCGGCCTGGAACACCTCGTCGTCCTCGGCCACTACGGCGCCGAGCGCTGGGACGCCGTCACCGGCACCGTGCGGGCCGCCGCCCCGCACCCGGGTGTCGCGACCGTCCGGGCCGAGCTGCCCGGCTTCCTCGACCGGATCGGTGCCTGGCCCGGCACCTGGATCGAGGAGAAGGGCCGCGCGCTGGCCGTCCACACCCGCCGCGCCGACGACCCGGAGGGCGCGTTCGAGGCCCTGAAGGGCCCGCTCGGCGACCTCGCCGCCGCCCACGGCCTCGTTCTCGAACCGGGCCGGCTGGTCCTGGAACTGCGCCCGCCGGGCATGGACAAGGGCCTCGCCCTCGCCGCGTACCTCCACGAGACCGGCGCCGCCTCCGTCCTGTACGCGGGCGACGACCTGGGCGACATCCCCGCGTACACCGCCGTCGAGAAGCTCCGCTCCGAGGGCCTGCCCGGCGTCCTGGTCTGCTCGGCCGCCGAATCCGCCGCCGTCCCCGACCTCGCCGAACGCGCCGACCTCACGGTCGCGGGTCCGGCCGCCCTGGTCGACTTCCTCGCGGCCCTGGCCCGCGCGATCGAGGAGAAGGCCGAGGAGCAGAGCGACTAGGAAGTCCCAGGACGACTCAGGAGGCGGACGGCTCGATCTCCCCGGCGAAGACGATGATCTGGTCGATGAGGCTCCGCCGCAGATGGACGACGTCCGTTCCCGCCAGGCGGGGGCCGCCGGCGGGCGTGGTGAAGACCCACTGGTACCGGGCCCATTCGTCGGGCATGTCCACCGCCGAGCAGCGCACCATCGTGCCCGTCCCCGCCGGGTGGCTCCGGATGTCCCGCACGAACCGCTCGACCGCCGCGATTCCCTCGCTGCGACCCAACGGTCCCCAGAAGACCACGTCCGAGGTCAGGGCCTCGGAGAGCAGGACGGTCACATAGGTGTCGTCCGAGGCGTTGAACGCGGAGATGAATGTGTCGATCGCGGAGCGTGCGGTCTCTTCATGCATGCCTCAGTGATACCAGCCGATTCGGGTGCGCTCGTCCCCCTGAGCCGCCTTCCGGTCACGGTGGATCACTCCGGTCCCGGCACGAGGGAGACGAGCGGCGAGCGGGAAGGGCGACTAGCCTCGCAGCGCGTCCAGTTGGGCACGGAACCAGCGCTGGGGCGGGTGGTTCGTGGCGGCGTCGGCGAGGTGCTTGGTGCGGTCGGCGCGTTCCGCCGCCGGCATCGAGAGGGCCTCGTGGAGGGCCTCGGCGGTCGCAGTCACGTCGTACGGGTTGACGGCCAACGCGTCGGCGCGCAGCTCCTCGTACGCGCCCGCCTCCGTGGACAGCACCAGCGCGCAGCCCTCGTCGGAGACCACCGGGATCTCCTTGGCGACCAGGTTCATGCCGTCCCGCACCGGGTTGACCAGGGCCACGTCCGCGAGCCGGTAGGCGGCGAGGGAGCGGGTGAAGTCGTCCTCGACGGAGACCAGGACCGGCCGCCAGTCCGGGGTGCCGAACTCCTCGTTGATCCGGTCCGCGAGTTCGGCGACGGCGGCGGTGTACGCGCGGTAGACCTCCAGGTCCTGGCGGGAGGGGTAGGCGGAGGCGAGGTGGACCACCCGGCCGCGCCATTCGGGGTGGGCGGTGAGCAGTTCGCGGTAGGCGAGCAGGCCGCGCAGGATGTTCTTGGAGAGTTCGGTGCGGTCCACCCGGACGATGGTCTTCCGGTCCGCGCCGGCCTCCTCCCGCAGCCGGGCGAGCCGCGCGTCCACCTCCGGCCGGTGCGCGAGCGCGCGCAGTTCGTCGCCGTCCACGCCGAGCGGGTGCACCCGTACCCGGGTCTCCCCGATCGTGCGCTCCACCAGCGGATCGGCCAGGAACGCGGCGGCCCACGCCCGGGTGTGGAAGCCCACCTCGTCCGCGCCGAGCAGGCCCTCCACCAGCTCCTCGTGGGCGTCCTCCGGCAGCATCCGCAGATACTCCGGCGCCGCCCATGGCGTGTGCGTGAAGTGCCCGATCCGCAGATCAGGGCGCAGCGCCCTCAACTGCCCGGGAACCAGGGCGAGATGGTAGTCCTGTACGAGCACCGCGGCGCCCTCGTCGGCGGCCTCCGCCAGGGCCTCGGCGAAGGCCCGGTTGTAGGCGCGGTACGCGGCCCAGCGGCGGCGGAAGGCGGCGTCGAAGACGGGCTCGCGCGGGATGTCGTAGAGGTGGTGGTGGAGGAACCACAGCACCGAGTTCGCGATCCCGTTGTACGCGTCGTCGTACACGTCCGGGTCGATGTCCAGCATCCGTACGCCCGGCTCCGCGCCCCCGCGCCGCACCGCCTCGCGGTCGCCGTCACCGAGCGCCGCGCACACCCACAGGCTGTCCACGGCCCGGGAATCCCCGCCGGAGCCGCCGGACAGCGCGGAAAGTCCCGACACGAGCCCCCCGCCGCCCCGCCGGGCGGCCAGCGATCCGTCCTCCCGCACGGTGTACGAGACCGGGCCGCGGTTCGATGCCACGAGTACGGAAGCCATATGGCGAACCTAGCCCGTCCGCTAAACGCTCAAACGTACGGATTCGGGGCCGGGATCGTCACGTTCGGTCACCTTCCCCGGTCAGGCCACGTCGCGCCGCTCCGCGTACTCCTCGATCTCCGCCATCGGCGGCCGCTCCTCCGTGTCCACCGCGTACGTCCGCGGTACGAACCCGTCCTCGCCGCGCTCGAACTGCGTGAGCCGCGGCCGAACCAAGTGGCCCCGGGAGAGCCTGAGTTGAGCGGTCCGGTAGATCGCCGCGGCCATCCGGCCGAGGGCCCGCCCGTCCTGGTGCCGGTGCTTGCGCACGCCCACGTCGACCTGCGCGAGCGCGTCCAGGCCCACCGTGTGCAGCGCGTCCACCAGCAGGCCCAGCTCCACCCCGTAACCGACCGGGAACGGCAGCCGTTCGAGCAGCGACCGCCGCGCCGCGTACTCGCCGCCCAGCGGCTGCACGACCCCGGCCAGCCGCGGCCAGTGCAGGTTCAGCAACGGCCGTGCCACCAGCTCCGTCACCCGGCCGCCCTGGCCCGGGGCGTCGCCGAGCGGACGGTCGTACATCGCCTTCACGAACGCCACGTCGGCGTCGGTGAGCAGCGGCCCCACGATCCCCGAGACGAAGTCCGCCGAGAAGTCCTTCAGGTCGGCGTCCACGAAGCAGATCACGTCGCCGCTCGTCACCATCAGTGACCGCCACAGGACCTCGCCCTTGCCGGGCACCGCCGGTATGCGCGGCAGTATCGCGTCGCGCGCCACCACCCGCGCCCCGGCCGCCGCGGCCACCTCCGCCGTACGGTCGGTGGAGCCCGAGTCGATCACCACCAGCTCGTCCACCAGCGGCACCGCCTCGGACATCAGCTCGCGGCGGATCACCGAGACGATCGCGCCGACCGTCGCCTCCTCGTTCAGCGCGGGCAGCACGACACTGACCTTCGTGCCCCGCTTGGCCGCGAGGATCCGCTCCAGCGGGCGGTCGGCCACCGACCAGGACCGCCGGGCCAGCCAGCGTTCCACTTCTTCCAGCAACATGATCTCCATCTCGCGGATCGGACGCCCGTCTCCGGCTTCGAAGGCTTCGGTTACAGTCTTGAACAACGCAGCCGCCCGGTGCATGTCGGGGTGCCGGCCGCGTTTCACAATCGAATACCGCTCATCCAGAGGGGCAGAGGGACACGGCCCGTTGAAGCCCCGGCAACCCTCCAGTCGGTTCTCGTTCGCGCGAGGTCCCCGGCTTGGGAAGGTGCCAAATCCGTCTCATGGCGAAATGCGTCGTGAGGAAGATGAGGAGAAAGGGCCTCGCCTGCCATGGCTTCACAGACGGTTGCACCCACCACCCATTCCGCTTCCGCCGGCGCCTCTGGTTCCGCCCCCGCTTCCGCCGCCGGCGGCCCGGTCGACCTCGGTCCCGCGTCCGGCCTTTCCTGCCGGGAATGCGGCCAGACCGTCCCGCTCGGCCCGGTCTTCGCCTGCGAACTCTGTTTCGGCCCCCTCGAAGTCGCCTACGACCTGCCGGCCGGGGACCCCGAGGCGCTGCGCGCCCGTATCGAGGCCGGTCCCGCCAACATCTGGCGCTACGCCCCGCTGCTGCCCGTCCCCGCCGACGTGGCCGGGAAGCCCAATCTGAACCCCGGCTGGACCCCGCTCGTCAAGGCCGACAACCTGGCCCGCGAACTCGGCGTCGAGCCCGGCAAGCTGTTCGTGAAGGACGACTCCGGCAACCCGACCCACTCCTTCAAGGACCGCGTCGTCGCCCAGGCCATCGAGGCCGCCCGCGCCTTCGGCTTCACCACCCTGTCCTGCTCCTCCACCGGCAACCTGGCCGGCGCCGTCGGCGCCGCGGCCGCCCGGGCCGGCTTCCGCTCCTGCGTGTTCATCCCGCACGACCTGGAGCAGGGCAAGGTCGTCATGGCCGGTGTCTACGGGGGCGACCTCGTCGCCATCGAGGGCAACTACGACGACGTCAACCGCTTCTGTTCGGAGCTCATCGGCGACCCGCTCGGCGAGGGCTGGGGCTTCGTGAACGTCAACCTCCGCCCGTACTACGGCGAGGGCTCCAAGACCCTGGCGTACGAGATCTGCGAGCAGCTCGGCTGGGTGCTCCCGGACCAGCTCGTCGTCCCGATCGCGTCCGGCTCGCAGCTCACGAAGATCGACAAGGGGCTGCGCGAGCTGATCAAGCTCGGTCTGGTCGAGGACAAGCCGTACAAGATCTTCGGCGCCCAGGCCGAGGGCTGCTCCCCGGTCTCCACCGCCTTCAAGGCCGGGCACGACGTGGTCCGCCCGCAGAAGCCGGACACCATCGCCAAGTCCCTGGCCATCGGCAACCCGGCCGACGGCCCGTACGTCCTCGACATCGCCCGCCGCACCGGCGGCGCCGTGGAGGACGTGACCGACGAGCAGATCGTCGACGCCATCCGGCTGCTCGCCCGTACCGAGGGCATCTTCGCCGAGACGGCGGGAGGCGTGACCGTGGGCGTGGCGCGGAAGTTGGTGGAGAGCGGGCTCATCGACCCGAGCCTGACGACCGTCGTCCTCAACACGGGGGACGGGCTCAAGACGCTGGACGCGGTGGCCGAGACCTCGCAGGCGACGGCTACCATCCGGCCGAGCCTCGACGCCTTCCGGGCCGCCGGCCTGGCTCACTGAGCCCCGTACCGCGTCCCGTCCCTACCGGATTCCCCCGTACCTCTCCTCTGTCTTCCCGCCTTCCCGCCTTCCCCGCCGAAAGGTCCGTGAACCCATGGCCGTGAACGTCCGCATCCCCACCATCCTCCGCACCTACACCGGTGGCGAGTCCCAGGTCCCGGCGGAGGGCACCACCCTCGCCGAGGTCATCGCCGACCTGGAGAAGAACCACACCGGCATCGCCGCCCGCGTCCTGGACGACCAGGGCAAGCTGCGCCGCTTCGTCAACGTGTACGTGAACGACGACGACGTGCGCTTCGAGCAGGGCCTGGAGACGGCGACGCCGGACGGCGCCGGAATCTCGATCATTCCGGCGGTCGCCGGCGGCTGCTGAGGTGAGCTGACCGCCCCTTAGGGGTTCGTCTCACCGGCCCCATTTCTCTCGCCCGGCTCACCCAGTGCAATACGGAATTGCCCCTTCCGCATCAACAAGCGGAAGGGGCAATTCTGCATGGTTGAGCGCGATAGAGTTGGGGAAGCCCCCTCCGTCGCCCATGCCAGACGCATATGAGAATGCGCGGCGCCGCGACAAGATATGACCAAAGAGGCCGTGGCTTCTGCACCTTCTGCACTGATTTGCCGGGCCCGACTTGCCCGGTAATTCGGCGTATTCGCACCGATTCCCTATTCCGTCGCACCCAGAATTCTCGTCCGACTGACCTGTTGCAGAGGGCAGTTGGGCAGATACATTCAGCGGCGGTCGACGCGTTCCGGCGCAGGGTCTGACCCGGGTCCGCGAAGTGTGGTCCCGCGCAAGGGCCAGTAATAGGGGAGTTAGGCATGGCTCAGGGCACCGTCAAGTGGTTCAACGCGGAGAAGGGCTACGGCTTCATCGCGGTCGACGGTGGTGCGGATGTATTCGTCCACTACAGCGCGATCCAGATGGACGGCTACCGCACCCTCGAAGAAGGTCAGCGGGTCGAGTTCGAGATCTCGCAGGGCCAGAAGGGCCCGCAGGCGGACATGGTCAAACTCGCCGTCTGACCGCGGCGCGATCGGCCACCGACGCACTTCCGTCGAGGGGCCCGCATTCCTGACCGGGATGCGGGCCCCTCGCGCGTATACGGGGGCGGGTGCCTGTGCGGGTGGGGGGCGCACGCGCGCCCGTACACGCGCGCAGGGGTACGGGCGCGTGCGCCTCGTGGAAAGGTGCGACGGCGGGGCCGGCGGGGGCCCGGTGGGGGCTCCGTAGAGGCTCCGCAGCGGCTCCACAGCGGCTCCGCGGAGGCCTGGCGGGGGTGCACCGAGGGTGCGGCGGAGGTGACCGAGAGCCGCCCGATCGCCGAGAGTCGCTTGCACTCGCATGGGTCGAGTGCTAATCATTGGCGTTAGCACTCTGAAGGTGAGAGTGCTACGAGGATCGGGCAGATGAGGCCGCCGAACCGCGTGGGGCAAGGAACCACGGGGCATGCGCCGGCCGTCCGTCGCGGGCGTCGGCGCGGTCCTGGAGCGTTATCCACCCCATGTCCGGGAGGACCACTTCACATGGCCAAGATCATCGCGTTCGACGAGGAGGCCCGGCGCGGTCTCGAGCGCGGCATGAACCAGCTCGCTGACGCCGTCAAGGTCACCCTCGGCCCCAAGGGCCGCAACGTCGTCCTCGAGAAGAAGTGGGGCGCCCCCACGATCACCAACGATGGTGTCTCCATCGCCAAGGAGATCGAGCTCGAGGACCCGTACGAGAAGATCGGCGCCGAGCTGGTCAAGGAAGTCGCCAAGAAGACGGACGACGTCGCCGGCGACGGTACGACCACCGCCACCGTTCTCGCCCAGGCCCTGGTCCGCGAGGGCCTGCGCAACGTGGCCGCCGGTGCCAACCCGATGGCCCTGAAGCGCGGCATCGAGAAGGCCGTCGAGGCCGTCTCCGGTGCGCTGCTCGACCAGGCGAAGGAGGTCGAGACGAAGGAGCAGATCGCCTCCACCGCCTCCATCTCCGCCGCCGACACCCAGATCGGCGAGCTCATCGCCGAGGCCATGGACAAGGTCGGCAAGGAAGGCGTCATCACCGTCGAGGAGTCCCAGACCTTCGGTCTGGAGCTGGAGCTCACCGAGGGTATGCGCTTCGACAAGGGCTACATCTCGGCGTACTTCGCGACCGACATGGAGCGCATGGAGGCCGCGCTTGAGGACCCCTACATCCTCATCGTCAACTCCAAGATCTCCTCGGTGAAGGACCTGCTCCCGCTCCTCGAGAAGGTCATGCAGTCCGGCAAGCCGCTGCTGATCATCGCCGAGGACGTCGAGGGCGAGGCCCTGTCGACCCTGGTCGTCAACAAGATCCGCGGCACCTTCAAGTCCGTCGCCGTCAAGGCCCCGGGCTTCGGCGACCGCCGCAAGGCCATGCTGAACGACATCGCCATCCTCACCGGTGGCACGGTCATCTCCGAGGAGGTCGGTCTCAAGCTCGAGAACGCCGGCCTGGACCTGCTGGGCCGCGCCCGCAAGGTCGTCATCACCAAGGACGAGACCACCATCGTCGACGGTGCCGGTGACAGCGAGCAGGTCGCCGGTCGCGTGAACCAGATCCGCGCCGAGATCGAGAACAGCGACTCGGACTACGACCGCGAGAAGCTCCAGGAGCGCCTGGCGAAGCTCGCCGGTGGCGTCGCCGTCATCAAGGCCGGTGCCGCGACCGAGGTCGAGCTCAAGGAGCGCAAGCACCGCATCGAGGACGCCGTTCGCAACGCGAAGGCGGCCGTCGAGGAGGGCATCGTCGCCGGTGGTGGCGTGGCGCTGCTGCAGGCCGGTTCGGTCTTCGAGAAGCTGGAGCTGGACGGCGACGAGGCCACCGGTGCCGAGATCGTCCGCAAGGCGCTGGCCGCCCCGCTGACCCAGATCTCCGTGAACGCCGGCCTTGAGGGTGGCGTCGTGGTGGAGAAGGTCCGCAACCTGCCCGTCGGTCACGGCCTGAACGCCGCGTCCGGTGAGTACGTCGACATGATCGCCGAGGGCATCATCGACCCGGCCAAGGTGACCCGTTCCGCGCTGCAGAACGCGGCCTCCATCGCGGCCCTGTTCCTCACCACCGAGGCCGTCATCGCCGACAAGCCGGAGAAGGCCGCCGCGCCGGCCGGCGGCGGCATGCCGGGCGGTGACATGGACTTCTGATCCTGACGGATCGGCAGTTCATCGCTGAACGCGACCGAGGGCGGCATCCCCAGTGGGGGTGCCGCCCTCGGGCTTTTGCGCGGTGTCAGATACGTGCGTGCACGTCAGCGCACGTCAGCACAGGTCAGCGCACGTCTACGTAGTCCTCGTACGCGTACGAGGAGTTGAAGTGCGTGCCGTCACCGCTGTGCCGCATGGTGTACCAGCCGTCGACCGTCGACGCCTTCTTGAAGGTCGCGACGCCGGTGGAGTCGGTACGGGCGGAGCCCAGCTGCTTCCAGGTGTTCGAGCCCTTGGCCTTGAACCACACGGTCACGGGAGCGTTCCCGTAGTTCTTCCAGGTGGTCCCGATCTGGTGCTGCAGCCGGCCGGTGACCGTCACGGTCGCGCCCTTGCGGACCGGCTCCGGCGACGCGTTCACCGCGAGGATCTTGGTGGCGCTGCGGCCCATGCCCCAGATGATGGTGGAGCTCTCCAGGAACCGGTCGCTCAGCGGGTGCCGCACCCGGTAGTAGCCGCTCGTGCTCTTGCCGCTGAGGACGTAGAAGCCCGGGTAGGTCGCCGAGGTGCCGGAGGCGAGGGTGCGCCAGCCGGTGCGCCCGTCGGCCGAGTACTCCAGGACGAGCTTCTGCCCGCTGGTGTCCCAGCGGGACTTCCACGGGTTGTACCAGGAACGGAAGCTGCCGGTCAGGGTGGCCTTGCCGTCCGCGCCGAGGGTGGCGGAGGCGAGGCTGATGCGGCCTTCCTCGGGGATCGCCAGCGGACCGCTGACGTCCCCGAACGTCAGGTACGGGTCGACCGGGGTGACCACCCAGGTGTTCAGACAGAGGCCGGGGACGTGCGGCAGCTGCGCGGTGAAGGTGCCGTCCGCGCCGGTCGTGACGGTCTGTCCGACGAACCCGTCCGTCCGCCCGTCGATGCCGAGGCTCACCCGGACCTGCTGGCCGGCGAGCGAGGTGTCGACCCGCGGCGTGCCCTCGGCCGGCTGGTCGGGGGCGTTCGGGTCGGTCAGCGTTCCGGTGACGGTCACCTTCTGGCCGGGCAGGACGCGGGTCCGGTCGGCCTTGGCGGACACCTTGAGGGTGCGCGGCGTCAGGGTGTAGACCGACCGGGTGTAGCCGACGGACCCGTGCACCTGTGCGCTGTTCTCGCTGTACGAGACGCGGAACTCCTCGCCGAGCTTGACGTCGGTGTACGCCTCGCCGGTGTAGGTGCCCTGGTCGTCCGTGGTCGCGGTCCGCGCCGGGGCCGTGTCGTCGGCCAGGCGCCGGAGGGTGATGTCGCGGCCGGTGATCGGGACGATGTCGCCGGAGCCGGGCTGGATGCCGAGGAGCGTCCCCGAGGGAACGGAGCTGCGGCTCTTCCAGTCGGGCGCCGTGAGACCGAAGTCGAGCTGCGGCTTCAGGGTGAAGTCGAGCGTGCCGGCGTCGGTGCGGGTGAGGGTGTTGCCGAGCGAGTCGGTCGCCGTGATGTCGATGGCGTACGTGCCCAGCTCCGGGATCGCGCCGCCGTCCTCGGTGAGCTTCAGCGGTGTGGCGGCCGGCAGCCTGAAGACGCTGGGGTTGTAGCTGAGCGGGGGCAGCTCGGGGATCTCGGTGACGACGGTGTCGCCCTTGCGGATCTTCGCCGAGACGGTGGTCACCTTGGCCTGTGCCGCGTCCGTCCACGCGCTGACCGAGAAGGAGCCGCGGTCGTAGGTGTCGGTGGTGGCGCGGCCGATGCCGACGGTGGCGGGCGTGGCCGGGTCCTCCGCGAGGGCCGGGGCAGCGCCCGCCGCGAGGGCGAGCACGGTCAGCGCGGCGAGCGTGGAGACGCTGGAGGGGCGGAGGTCAGATCGCATCGATGTACTTCTCCTTGGACTCGCTGTAGAAGTAACCGGTCTGCGTCTGCTTCACCATGCCCCAGGTGCCGTCGCCGTAGTTCTTGGCCTTGAAGCTGAACCGGCCGGCGGAGTCGGTGGGAACGTTGCGGGTGACCCAGTACCAGTTGGAGTCGCCCTTCGGCCGGAACAGCAGCGTGACCTTGGCGCCGGAGAGCGCCTTCCAGGTGCCGCCGGTCTTCTTCTGGACGGTGCCGGTGACGGTCATGTAGCTGTTCACGCGGGGCCGGCTGGGGCTGACCGAGAACGCGGAGAAGCGGGTCTCGATCCGGGCGAGCTTGACCGCGCCGGAGTCCTTCAGCGCGAAGCGGTCGGTCTCGTAGTGGTGCAGCCGGTACATGGCGCTGACGTAGCCCCAGGTGGAGACGTCGATCTTGCAGTAGCTGAAGCTGTTGTCCCACTGCATGGTGCCGTACTTCAGCTTGCTCCAGGTACGGCCGCTGTCGAACGACACCTGGAGGTGGACCGGCTCGTCCCGGCAGTCGCCGCCGTTGACCCGGGCGGTGGCGCGGACCTTGCCGAACTCGTCCATGGTGATGTTGACGCCGCTGTACGTGATCGGCTGCGGGACCGCGATCTCGCCCTGGTCGTAGGCGGTGTCGGAGAAGTAGACCGAGGGCCGCGGGAAGGTGTAGATCTGCGTGGCGTACGTGGCCCGGGCGCCGTACTTGAAGGAGCCGTCGGCGGCCGTCGTCCCGGTGCCCATCTGGCCGGTGACGGTGGTCGACCGGTTGGGCTCGGTGTTCGCCGTGACGACCGGGATGCCCGAGAACGGCTTCCAGCCGTCCGGGGTGAGCCGCTGCACCATGCCGCTCATGGTGACGTCGGTGTTCTTGGCGACGCGGTACTTGTTCTGGCCGGCGTTGACCCGGTACGTGGTCGTCTCGACGCCGACCTCGGGCACCGGGCGTCCGGCGTCCGGGTCGGTGTCGGCGGCGGGCTCGACGACGGTGGCCTTGCCGCGCCGGATGCTCGCGTTCGGCGTGAACGGCAGCGAGAAGGTGCCGTCGGCGCCCGTGGTGGCGGTCAGGTCGACGTAGCGCCAATCGAAGTCGAACAGTTCGAGCGACACCTTGATCTTGGTGCCCTCACGGGCCGGCGTCCGCTCCCCGGTGGACGGGTCCCACGTGGTCGCCTGACCCGACAGGACGACGTTCCGGTCGTCGTAACTGGTCTTCTTGTGGTCGAAGGACAGCTTGCTGACACCGGTGTGCAGCTTGTGGCTGTAGGTGCCGCCGGTCCACTTCTGCACGGTGCCGGAGGACAGCCGGTACTCGACGACGACCGGGTAGTCGCCCAGCCGCGTGCCCTCGGGCAGCTTCAGGCCCTCCGCGGTCGTCCAGCCGTAGGAACGGTCGGTGGCCTCGTCGGCGGACTGCCAGCTGAGGTCGTCGGTGGAAGCGAGGACGGCGGCGTCCGGCGCCGTGGAGGCGAGGACGGAGACCTTCACCCACAGTGCGTTCGACGTCAGCTCGACGACGGGCCGGCCGTCGTCGGAGGTCGTCACACGGGTGATGGTGTCGATGGCGTAGGCCGCGGGCGCGGTCGCCAGGGCCGGCAGGGCGAGCCCCGCCGACAGGGTGAACACGGTGGCCGCACGCACGAGGGCATGCGGCAGCGTGCGCGTTGAGCGCGTCAAAGTAACCCCCCACAGGTTATGAACGCGGCGCACGTGCCCGATGAGGCGGACGGGCCGCGTGGTAGCACGATAGCGCCCGCGCGTTGAACATGTTCACCTGATTCCCCGTAGAGGGGCGGACCTGTGAACGACTGGTGTGGGGGCGGAGGCCGTGCGGGGGCCGTGCGGAGGGTTACAGGTCCCGGCGGAGGAGGGCCTGGCGGAGGGGTTCGCCGGTGCGCCGGGCGTACGCCGCGCGCTCCTTGACCTCGCGGAGCGTGCGCGGGCGCCAGCCGGGACCGTCGCAGCACCCCATGTGGAAGCGGATCCCGGCGTGCAGGACGACGGACAGGGCCCGCCAGGCGTTCGTGTCCCGGCGCGGCGGCGGCGCGAAGGCGGCTCCGACGTGGATCAGCTCCCGCGTGCAGCGCGGACAGCGCCGCCCGTACTCTCGTGGCCCTTTGAGGGGATGGAAGGAGAACGGCAGCTTGTACGAGGCGCGGCACGGCAGACAGACGTACGAGCTCTTCGCGGGTGGCATGCGGACCAAGGTAGGCACCGGCCCCGCGGCCCGGCCAGGGAAATACCGCGCGGTGGGCGGGGAGGCCCGGGGCGGGAACACGCGGGGGAGAGGCAAACGCGCAGGCGGGCGGCGGGGCGTCCCTAGGGTGAGGATCATGCAGCTTTCCGCGATCACCCTCGACTGCGCCGACCCGCTGGCGCTCGCCGACTTCTACCACCGGGCCACCGGTCTGCCGCTGCACCCCCGCAACCACGCCGAGTTCGCCGGGGTCGTGCAGCCCGCGGGCGGCCTGCTCATCGGCTTCCAGCGCGTGGCCGGCTACCGCGCCCCGAACTGGCCGGCCCAGGACGTCCCGCAGCAACTCCACCTGGACTTCGACGTCGACGACCTCGCGGAGACCGAGGCCCGGCTGCTCGCCCTGGGCGCCGTACGCCCGAAGCACCAGCCGGACGCCGGGCGCTTCCTCGTCCTCACGGACCCGGCGGGTCATCCGTTCTGTCTGTCACCGCGTACCGCCACGACGCCATAGCCCGGTCCACAGGAACGACTCGCCGAAGCGCGGGGAGTCGGCGGGTTCGTCGCGCATGCGGCGCAGGGCGATCTCTGTCAGGTCGGCGGGCTGCGGACCCGAGAAGAGGGCGCGCAGGGCGGCGGGGGTGTAGGCGAGACCGCCGTGGAGGCTGCGGTCGCGGTAGAAGGCGGCGTCGGGGAGTTCGGACCCCATCCCGCCGGGGCCGGAGGCGAAGCAGACGAGGGAGAAGTGGCCGCCGGGGGCGAGGTGCCGGGCCACGAACTCCCGGTAGGTGGCGCGCCGGTGGGGCGCGAGGTGGTGGAAGCAGCCGGAGTCGTGGATCAGGTCGTACGGGCCGGCGTCGCCGACCTCGGGCAGGTCCGGTCCGAACACGTCGCCGTGCAGGAAGCGGACGCGGTCGCCGACCTCGGGGCCCGCCTCCCGGACACGCTCGCGGGCCCAGGCGAGCGCGTCGGCGGAGAGGTCGACGGCGTCGACCTCGTAGCCGTGCCGGGCGAGGTGGAGGGAGTTGCGGCCGGGTCCGCAGCCCAGGTCGAGGGCACGGCCGGAGGAGGGCGGCGGCCCCTGGTCGAGATGGCCGGCCAGGCTCTCGTCGGGCTTGTCGGCGAAGAAGGGGACGGGACGGTCCCGGTCCTCGTAGAAACCCTGCCATTTGGTGTGGTCGTCGGCGAAGAGCCCGTCCAGGAGGCGGAGGGTGTCGTCGGTGGTACGGGTGGTGCGATCCAGGTCCGTTTCCATGGCTGAACGCTAGGGTCCGGGATGATAAAAGACCAGGTCGGAGCGGGTGTGGCGGGTTGGCGGCGAGGCGCTGGACGGGGTGTGGGCGGGCGTACGCGCATGGGTGCGGGGGCTGGTGTCCCGTGCCCCGGCGGGTGGTCCGGGAGGGGGCGCGAGGGGCCGCCCAGGGTCCGTTTCGGATCGCCCTGAAGCCGTCAACTCGCCGGAGCGGCCGCCACGTTCGCATCCTGTCCGGAGCGACGAAGAGATGCGGCGACGAAGCCGTTCGTCTTCAACTCCTCGACTGTCGCCCTCAGATACGCGACCGTCTCCGGCGCCCGCCCGATCGTCGTGCCGACCGCCTGCCGGATCTCCATGAAGCGCTCCTCGACGAGCCGCACCTCCGGATGCGCCGCCGCGTACGTCGTCATCGGCTGTCGGATCCCGGCGCCCGCCTCCAACTCCCGTTCCGCGAAGGTGTCGACGCCCTCCGCGCCCCGGACCAGCGTCGCGTGCCGCAGCGTACGCGTGAGGAACAGGTCGTACGCGGACCCCTCCTTCACCCCGATCCGCACGCCGGGCGCGTCCACGTCCGCCGGGGTGCGCAGCGCGGAGCCGCGCGGCACGGCGTACACGCCCTCGATGACGACGTACGGAGCCGTGAACGCCACCTCCGCCTCCCGCGCCGGCTCGACGGCGAGAAAACACAGATCGGCCCGTCCGCTCGCCATCGCCTCGTACGATTTGCGCGCCGCGTCGAAGCACACCAGCTCCACCGGCACCCCGAGCCGCGCCCCGATCTCCCGCGCGAGATCCACGGTGATCCCGCCCGGATCCTCCGAAGTCCCCCGCGCCAGCACGGGATTGCCGAGATTGATCGACGCGCGCAGCACCCCGGTCGGGGCGAGGTCGGCGACGACCCGCGGATCGATCCCGGTCTCTGCCGTCGGCTCGCTCTTCGGCTCCATGGACATGCCCCGGAGTCTAGACAGCTCCCACGCTCCCCTGGGGTGCGGCGGTCAGTGGTCAGAGGCCGGCGGTCAGAGGCCGGCCGGTTCGGGGCGGGGTGGGGCGTCGGGGTCGGAGGCTTCGGGGGTTTCGGGGGAGCCAGGGGTTCCGGAGGTCGGGGTGGGGGAATCCTGTCGGCTCTTCTCCGGTTCCGGGGCCGGGTCCTGGGCCGGGCTCACGTTGAACTCTTCGAGCAGGTTCTTGCCGAGGCCGAAGAAGTACGTGGCGAGGAAGCCCGTCGTGTAGCCGACCAGCAGGCCGCCCGCGTAGATCGCGGCCGTCGGGCCGAGGCCGCCGCTGCCGGCGAGGAGCGGGAAGAGGGCCCAGCCCGAGGGGCCGATGGCGGTCGAACCGATCGTGTGGCCGAGCATGTCGAAGAGTCCGATGAAGGCGCCGCCGAACGCGCCGCCGACGCAGGCCGTGACGAACGGGCGGCCCAGGGGCAACGAGACGCCGTAGATGAGGGGTTCGCCGACGCCGAGGAGGCCGGTCGGGAGGGCCGAGCGGATGGTGCGGCGGATCGAGCCGTTGCGGGAGAGGCGCAGATAGACGGCCAGGGCCGCGCCGACCTGGCCCGCGCCCGCCATCGCGAGGATGGGGAGCAGCACCGTGTAGCCCTCCTGCTCGATGAGGGTGGTGTGGATCGGGATGAGGGCCTGGTGCAGGCCGAGCATCACCAGGGGCAGGAACAGTCCGCCGAGGACGAACCCGGCGCCGGGGCCCGCGTGGGCGAGCAGCCAGTGCGCGAACTCGCCGATGAGGCTGGCGACTTCACCGGCCACGAACATCAGGCCGTAGAGGGTGGCCAGGCCGGCGACGAGCACGGTGACCGTCGGGGTGACCAGCACGTCCAGGGCCTCCGGCACCCGGCGGCGGCACCACTTCTCCACGTACACCGCGAGCACCGCCGCGCCGAGCGCGCCGAGCACCCCGCCCTGGCCGGGGGAGAGGGGCCGGCCGAAGACCTCGACCTTGGCCACGCCCGCGTACACGATGATCGCCGCGACCGCGCCGCCGAGGATGGGCGTGCCACCGAACTCCTTGGCGGTGTTATAGCCGACGAAGACCGCGAGGAGGGCCATGAAGCCGTTGGCGAGCGCGGTGAGGGCCGGGGTGAGGCCGGGCAGCCAACCGAGGTTGACGAGCAGGCCGTTGAGGCCGGCGATGATGCCGCAGCCGATGAGGGCGGGGATGAGCGGGACGAAGATGTTCGCGATCCGCCGGAGGAGGAGTTTGGCGGGGGTGGCGTTCCGGGCCTTCCGGTCCGCCTTGATCGCCGCGCCCTTGCCGGCGAGGGCTTCGGCGTCGTGGCTGTCGGCTCCGGCCGCGGCGGCTCGCGCCACCAGTGCCTCGACCTCGGGTGCGACCCGTGCGACGACGCCCGGCCCGAGCACGATCTGGTACGTGTCGTCCTCCACCACCCCCAGCACGGCCGGCAGGGCCCTCAGCTCCGCCTCCCGTACGCGCGTGCGATCCCGCAGCCCCAGCCGGAGCCGGGTCATGCAGTGGGCCACGGACTCGATGTTCGCGGTGCCGCCGACGAGCGGGAGGATCGCGGCGGCGAGGGCGTGGTGGGCGCTGTGGGCGGCGTGGGAGTCGTCGGAGTCGTGGTGTCGGTCGTCGGTGCTCATGGTGCGGTGGTGCCATGCCGCGTGGGGGTGGTACGCGCCCCGGGCCGCCGGACCACCCGTCCGGCCGAGGGCAGGTCAGGGCTGGTCGAGGGCCGCCCGCAGATGGCCGCGGGTCCTGGCCAGCCGCCGTTCCGCCTCGGCGGCGTCGTCGACACCGGCGAGGATCATCAGGACGGCGGTCTTCACCTCTCCGTCCGCGGCGGCGAGCGCGCTCTCGATCCGCTCGTCCGGCGCTCCGGTGGCGAGGGCCACGATGCGGCGCGAGCGCGCCTGGAGCTTGTCGTTGGAGGCGCGGACGTCGACCATCAGGTTCCCGTACGTCTTGCCGAGCCGGATCATGGTGATCGTCGAGATCATGTTGAGGACGAGCTTCTGGGCCGTGCCCGCCTTCAACCGGGTGGATCCGGTGATGAGTTCGGGCCCGGTGACGATCTCGATGCCGTGCTCGGCCGCCGCCGCGAGCGGGCTGTCGGCGTTGCACGACAGGCCGATGGTGAGCGCCCCCCGCGCGCGGGCGTGTTCGACGGCGCCGATGGCGTACGGCGTACGGCCGGAGGCGGAGATGCCGACCACCGTGTCGTCGGCGGTCAGCTTCAGCGCGTCCAGGTCGGCGGCGGCGAGTTCCTTGGAGTCCTCGGCGCCCTCCACCGCCTGGACCATGGCGCCTGGGCCGCCCGCGATGAGGCCGACGACCTGCGCCGGGTCGGTGTTGAAGGTGGGCGGGCACTCGCTGGCGTCGAGCACCCCGAGCCGCCCGGCGGTGCCGGCGCCCAGGTAGAGGAGACGGCCGCCGCGGGCCATGCGCGCGGCGGTGGCGTCGATGGCGGCGGCGAGGGCGGGCAGCTGCCCGGCGACGGCGGCGGGGACGGTCCGGTCCTCGCCGTTCATGATCCGGGCGATGTCGAGGGTGGGAAGCCGGTCGATGTCGGCGAGTTCGGGGCGGAACGCCTCGGTGGTGAGGGTGGCCAGCTGGGCGCGCAGCTCGGAGTACGTGGGTGTCGTGGACACGGTGCTCTCTCAGCGGTTCGAGCGGGTTGGGGGGTTGGGAGGTGCGGTGGAGCGGTGGGAGGGGTGGAGCGGGGTCGAGGACTTCGACAGGGGTGGGCGGTCGGCGGTCGGCGGTCGGCGGTCGGCGGTCAGCGGTTGCGTGGGGTGTGGCGGTGCGCCAGGGCCTCGTACGAGGCCGCGAGGGCCGGGGCGGCCGTCTCGTACGTACGCTGCGTGACACAGGTGAACAGACAGTCCACGACCAGGAGTTGACTGGTTCTGGACGACATGGCGGCGGGGCGCAGTTCGCTCTCGCGGGCCGTGGAGGTGGTCAGGACGTGGTCGGCGTACTGCGCCACCGGACCGTCCGGGCGGCCCGTGATGGCGACGGTGGTGGCGCCGTGGTCGAAGGCGACGCGCAGCGGTTCTATGACGTCGCCGGTGGAGCCGGAGTGCGTGATGGCGATGGCGACGTCGCCGGAGCGGAGCTGTACGGCGTTGGTGACGGCGAGGTGCGGGTCGCTGTGGGCGTGCGCGACGAGGCCGATCCGGAGCAGCTTCTGGCCCAGGTCCTGGGCGACGAGGCCGGAGGCGCCGATGCCGTAGATGTCGATCCGGCGAGCGGTGGCGAGGGCGGCGACGGCGGCGCCTAGCTGGACGGTGTCGAGCCCGGCGGCGGTGTCGGCGAGGGTCTGCTGCTCGTCGTACGCGAGCTTGGCGACGACGTCCGCGACCGGGTCGTCGACCGCGATGTCGGCGGTGACGGCCGGCGCGCGGCCCGACTGCTGCTGGGCGGCGAGCCCGGCGAGGGCGAGGCGCAGATCGCGGTAGCCGGGATAGCCGAGCAGGCGGGCGGTGCGGACGACGGTGGCCTCGCTGGTGCCGGTGAGTTCGGCGAGGCCGGTGACCGTGAGGGCGGCGCAGCCGGCCGGGTCCGCGGCGACGGCTTCGGCGACCCGCTGCATGGAGCGGGTCATGGACGGCGCGAGGGTGCGGACCTTCGCCGCGAGCGCGGCGGGGGCGGGCGGGGCCGGTGTGGCGGCGGCAGCGGTGGCGGGGGACGTGGCCGCGGAGGGCTGCTCCGGAACGCTGGTGAAACTTTCCTTCACGTCATAGGTCACAGCTGAAAGATATTTTCGGCCGTGAGGGGCGTCAATAGGGCGTGGGGGCGCGATGTGTACCCCGAGGCCGTTGGTCCCCTTGGCCCCACCGGGGTGACAATGTGAACATGGACGAGATCGACCCCGTGGAGCAGTCGCTCCACGCCGCCCGCGCCCTGGTTCTCGCCGACCTGGCGGCGCGCGACGTCGCCATGGCCGAGGTCGTCTCGATGGTCGAGGACGCCGTGACGCACCGCCGCTGGTGGGTCGAGCAGTGGCCCGAGGGCCGCTCCTTCGTCGCCGGCCTGGTCGCGCAGGACGTGCAGGACTCCCTTCTCGAACGGTACGGCCGCTGGCCGCTGTGCCCCGTCTGCTCCTCGGGCGACCCGCACGCCCTTGACGTCGAACCCGAGCTGGGCCCCGACCCGCACTGGGTCTGTGGCAAGCAGGGAGTGGTGGTCGCGCCGGTGGGCGGCCTGACGTGACGGCGGCGGGGACGGCGGCGGTCACGGGGACGGCGGTTACGGGAACGGTCGCGGGAACGGTCGCGGGAACGGGGACGGGAACGAGGACCACGACGGCGACAGGGGCCCGGGCATGACCCTCTACATCGACCCGCCCACCTGGCCGGGCCACGGCCGCATGTGGTCGCACCTGGTCAGCGACGTCTCCTTCGCCGAGCTCCATACCTTCGCCGCCGGCATCGGCTGCCCGGCCCGCGCCTTCGAGCGCGACCACTACGACGTCCCGTCCGACTACTACGCCTCCGCCGTCGCGGCGGGCGCGATCGAGGTCGGTTCGAAGGAACTCCTCCTCCGCCTCACCGCCGCGGGCCTGCGCCGTCCCAAGGGCCGTCCGGCCCCGGGGCTCCCGGGCGGCGGCTGCCTGACCCCCTACGAGGCGCGGTAGTCGTCGTACGCGAGGGTGCCACGCGAGGGTGTGGTTCCGCCGGGCGTCAGGTCCGGCGCCCCGGTACGCGCGCGGGGGCGGGGTCCCAGTGCCGGTCGCAGGCGGTGCAGTACCACTTCCAGAGGCCGGGCGCGTCGGGCCGCGTGTCGGTGGTGTCCTTCCAGAGCATGGGCGCGGGCGGCGGGCACTGGGGACAGGGCGGGGGCATGGACGCCATGCGGTACTCCCTCGGGTCCCGGCCAGCATGGCGCGTAGGCCACCGGGCCGGGCCCGCCGACGCGCCCGGCGCACCACCCGACGACCCGCACGAGGGACCCGTACACGAGCCCTCGGGAAGGGCCTTGCACGGAACCTTGCACGGAACCTTGCACGGAACCTTGCACGGAACCTTGCGCGGCACCTTGCACGGAACCTTGCGCGGCACCTTGAACGGAACCTTGCGCGGCCCCTCGGTCGCGGCCCTCGCCGGGGCCCGGGTCGATCCGGGCATCCTGTGGGCGGTGCTGGCCGGCGAGATACCGCTGCCCGAGATCCCCGAGTTCCCGGACGCGCTGGACGCCTGGCGGCGGACGTACCCGCTGGACGCGGCGGCGCGGCGGATGGTGGAGGCCGCGGCGGGCGACCTCTCCGATCCCCGGGTACGGGCGGTGTTCCAGGTGGCGCCGGGGGTCGGCGCCCTGGTGACCCGGGAGAGCCTGGCGGCCGTGCGGGTGCCGGTGGGCATCCGCTGGGGCGGGGCGGACACCGTCAATCCGTACGAGGCCGACACCCGGCCCTACCTGGAGCACATCCCCACGGCGAGCGGCCACTCGGCCGGTCCGGACGTCCGCCACGACGACTTCTTCGCGCCGGAACCGGCCGACCCCACGGCCCGGGTACGGGTCGGCGGGGAGGCCGCGGACTTCTTCGTACGGCACCTCGGCGGCCCCGCCGCCTGAGCCGTCAGGCCGTATGAGCCGTCGGTCCGCCCGATCCGTCGGGCGGTGCCCGCGCGGTGGTTGAGCGCGGCACCTCGGAGATCTTTCAGGGTCGACCCTGACGCGTTTTCAGGGACTTCCCGGAGTCGCCGGGGTGCCCGCCGTTCCTAGGCTTCGGGCATGGCAATCTCTCGACGTATCAGGACGTTCGCGGCGTGCGCGGTGCTGCTCGCGGGCACGGCCACGGCCACGACGACGGTCACGGCGACGGCCGCGACCGCCCCGGACCCGCTGGCCCGTTTCCACGACCAGCGGGTCGACTGGCACGCCTGCGCCCAGGGCGCCGGAGATGAGGCCGGGAAGGCGCTGGACGCCGCCGGAGCCGACTGCGCAGACATCACCGTGCCGCTCGACTACACCCGCCCCGGCGGCCGCACGCTCACCGTCGCCGTCTCCCGTCTGAAGGGCGGCGACACGGCCCACCACGTCGGCGCGCTGCTGCTCAACAACGGGGGACCGGCCGGCCCGAGCCTCGACATGCCGCTCGGCGCCGCGCCGGTGATGGGCGAGGTCGCCGGCCGCTACGACCTGATCGGCATGGACCCGCGCTTCGTCGGCCGCAGCACCCCGCTGGACTGCGGCTGGGACACCGGTTCCGCCTTCCTCCGCTCGGCGGGCGCCGACCGGGCCGCGTACCGCGAGGAAGTCGCCCTCGCGCGCGACATGGCCGCGCGGTGCGAGCGCACCAACGGGGACGTGCTGCCGTACGTCACCACCCGCAACACCGCCCGCGACATGGACGTCATCCGCGCCGCCCTCGGCGAGAAGAAGCTCTCCTATTTCGCTTACTCCTACGGCAGTTACCTCGGCCAGGTCTACTCGCAGCTCTTCCCCGGCCGCACCGACCGTATGGTGCTCGACGGCGTCGCCTCCCCGAAGTACATCGACCAGAACCTGCTGCGCGGCGCCGAGGAGTCCAACGAGGCGGCGCTGGGCGCGTGGGCGTCGTGGGCCGCGGCCCGGCACACCACGTACGGGCTGGGCGACACCCGCGCGAAGGTCCTCGCGACGGTGCGGCACATCGTGGACGCCGCCTCGGACCGGCCGCTGCGCATAGGCGCGTACCAGGTGGACGAGCACATGGCCCCCGGGCTCATCGTCGCCGGCCTCGGCAGCGACCGCGACGAGCGGCGGGCCGGCGTGGCCGAGACCGTACGGGTCCTGGCGCGCGCCGCCGACCGGAAGCCGGCCCCGCCGTCCGAAGCCCTCGCCGGCCAGCTGGAGTTCCTGCTGACCGGGGCGGGATCGGCCCCGTCCAGCCAGATGACCGCGATCCTCTGCGGCGACGTGGCCGAGCGGCGCGGCGTCGGCACCTACTGGCGGGACGTCGAGAAGTCCCGCGAGCGGTACCCCCTCGTCGGACCGCTGGCGAACGACATCAACCCGTGCGAGTTCTGGAAGCGGCCCGCCGAGGCGCCGACCGTCCTCGACAACGACGTCCCGGCCCTGCTGGTCAACGCCACCGACGACCCCCGCACCGGTTACGCCGGCGCCCGGGACCTGCGCGCGCAGTGGCCGAGCTCCCGGCTGCTCACCGTGAAGGGCGCCCGCCAGCACGGCCTGTACGGCGAGTACGGCAACACCTGCGTCGACGACAGCGTCAACACCTACCTGCGTACGGGGCGGCTTCCCGCACGCGATCAGAGCTGCGACGCGTAGTCGCGCGCCGGCCGTCCACAGCCTGTGCGGGACCGCCGCCCACCGTGGGACCGGGTTACTGGGCGCCCACGCCCAGGAACCGCAGCACCGCGAGCACCCGGCGGTGGTCGGCGTCCGCCCTGGGGAGGTCGAGCTTGGAGAGGATGCTGTTGATGTGCTTGGCGACGGCGCTCTCGCTGACCACCAGCTGGGCGGCGATGCCCGCGTTGGAGCGGCCCTCGGCCATGAGGGCGAGGACGTCCCGTTCGCGGGCGGTCAGCCGGTCCAGCGGGTCGCTCGACCGTCGTACCAGCAACTGGGCGACGACCTGCGGATCGAGCGCGGTCCCGCCGTCCGCCACCCGGCGCAGCGCCTCGATGAACTCCTCGACGTCCGCGACCCGTTGCTTGAGGAGGTAGCCCACGCCGCTGGTGTTGGCGGCGAGCAGGTCGGCCGCGTAGCGCTCCTCGACGTACTGGGAGAGCAGCAGCAGGGCGGTCGACGGCCGGCTGCGGCGGATCGACAGGGCGGCGCGGACTCCCTCGTCCGTGAAGCCCGGGGGCATCCGGACGTCGACCAGCGCCAAGTCGGGCCGGTGCTCCTCGACCGCGGCCAGCAGCGCCTGCGCGTCGCCCACCTCGGCGGCGACCTCGAAGCCGGCCATCTCCACGACCTTGACCAGCCCCATCCGCAGCAGCACGGAGTCCTCGGCGATCACCGCGCGCCTCGGGCCGGGCTCCTCCCGCCTCGGGCCGGGCTCCTCCCGCCTCGGGCCGGGCTCCTCCCGCCGCGGGCCGGGAGTGGCGTCCGTCGGATCGGCGGCGGCACCCCTCGGGTCAGGGATGGCGTCCCTCAGCTCTGGCACGGCAGCTCCACGCTCATCATGGTCGGTCCCCCCACGGGACTGCTCATCCGGAATGTTCCGTCGACGGACCGCACCCGCTGGGCGAGCCCCGGGAGGCCGCTCCCCTGGGCGGAGTCGGCCCCGCCCAGGCCGTCGTCCGTGATCACTACCCGCAGTATCCCGCCCAGCCGGGTGACCGTCACCTCCGCCCGGGTCGCGTCGGGCGCGTGCTTGGCGACGTTCGTCAGCGCCTCGGAGACCACGAAGTAGGCGACGGCCTCCACCGCCGGCGCGGGCCGCCGGGGCAGGTCGACCCGCAGCCGTACGGGCAGCGGGGCGCGGGCGGCGAGTCCGGACAGGGCGGCGTCCAGGCCGAGTTCGTCCAGGACGGCGGGGTGCAGGCCCCGGACGAGACTGTTCAGTTCCTCGATGGCCTCCTTCGCCTCCCGGTGGGCGGTGTCGATCACCTCGTGTGCCTCCGGCGGCAGATCCACCAGGGTGGCCTTGGCCAGGCCCAGGTTCAGCGCCAGCGACACCAGCCGTTGCTGGGCGCCGTCGTGCAGATCGCGTTCGATGCGCCGCCGTTCGGCGTGCGCGGCGTCCAGCGCGCCGGCCCGGCTCTCGGTGAGGTCCTCGACCCGCCGCACCAGGTCCTCTTCCCGGCTGTGGCCGAGCAGGGCGGGGGTCAGATGGCTCTCCAGGCGTACGACGGCGGCGGCCAGGCTCGGGACGCCGGCCAGCGCGATCAGGCCCGCCGCCGAGAGATACGCCGCCTGTGTGGAGTAGCCGAGGTGGGAGATCCGCCACTGCCACGGCAGCGCGTACACCCACACGCAGGTCAGGGCGGCGGTCAGGCCGGCGGCCGGCAGTCCCACCGCCAGTGCTTCGAGCGTGCCGAACAGGGCGCCTGCCAGGCAGTGGTAGCCGAACTGGCGCCCCGGGCGCCGCCACCCGGGGCGGGGTATGCCGATCCCGAGCAGCCGCCGGAAGCGCCAGACGTGGGCCACGGTCAGCGCCGGTACGCAGAGCGCCGCCAGGACCAGGAGGAAGCCCAGCATCACCGGGGCGCTGCTGTCGTTCCCCGCGACGGTCTCCCAGACCAGGCCGAAGGCCATGAACAGCAGGAATCCCATGAGGAGATGGAGCGGCGCCCCGAGGGCGAGGAACGACAGGTCGCGCGTCAGGCGGGTGCACGCCCGCCGCAGCCGGGGCGGGATCTTCATTTCTCCACCGTAGGCGGGGGTCGCCGCCGCCTGCCATGGACCCGGCTGCCCTGCCGAGGGTGTACCTGGTGCCACCCCAAGACGGCCAACAACGTTACTGACTCGGGGCGGCGCGGACCGGAGGGTTGACCGGGAGCCCGACGGCCGGGTTCCCGAGACACCGGAAGAGACCTCCGACGTGGCCCTCATCGCCTTCAACACCCCTGTGGACGACCGCGGTCACGCGACGGCAGCCGCCGCCCGCGCCGCCGCCCGTTTGGATGTCCGCGCCCGTCGATGGCAGGGCCGCGTCCTCACGGGCGCGGGCCTCGCCCTGCTGCCCTGGCTCGGCTACCTCGCCGGCACCCTTCCGCCGGCAGAGGCCGCCGCCTGGGTCGCCCTCGACGCCCTGGAGGCCGCCGCGTTACTCACCGCCGGCAGCCGCCTGTCGCGCGGCGACGCCCGGCACCGCATGCCGGCGGCGGCCGCGGCGGTGCTCCTCCTCGCCGACGCCTGCGTCGACCTCGCGACCTCCGCCCCCGGCCAGGAGCTGGCCGTCGCCGCAGCCATGGCCGTCCTGGCGGAACTGCCCCTCGCGGCGCTGTGCGGGTTCCTCGCCGTACGCCCGTCGCGGAGCGGGCCTGGCCGGAAGGGCTGAGCGAACCGGGCGCGCCGAGCCGGGCATGCCGAGCCGGCCGACCCGAGCCGGCCGCACCGGGCGCGACCTCGGCATCGAGCCGGCGGCGACACGCGAGGAAGAAACTCCTTCCCAAGGACTTGCCCCACCAGGTATCTTGCATCGCATGGAACCAGGTGATTCGACCAAGCAGGCGCGGGCGGCGGCCCAGCTGCGCAAGGGGGTTCTGGAGTACTGCGTGCTCGCCCTGATGCGGGACCGCCCCGTCTACGGTGTGGAGCTCCTCCGCGCCCTGGAGGACTCCGGGGCCCTGGCCACCAGTCAGGGCACGGTCTACCCGCTGCTCTCCCGGCTCCGCCGTGAGGACCTGGTCACCACCACCTGGCAGGAGTCCGCCTCCGGGCCGCCCCGCCGCTACTACGCGCTCACCGATGCCGGCCGGGCCGCGCTCGACGAGTTCACCCGCGTCTGGCCCGGCTTCCGCGATGCCGTCGACGCCTTCCTGGCCACCTCGCCCCCCTCCACCGGAGACCTCACGTGAAGACCTCTGCCGACCCCGTTCGCGACTACCTCTCCGCCGTCGAACGCGAGGGCTCCTCGCTTCCCGCCGACCGTCGCCAGGAACTCCTGGCCGACCTCGCCGAACACATAGAGGTGACGCGCACCGAACGGCCCGACGTCCCGGTCGGAGAGATCCTCGCGGAGCTGGGGGACCCCCGCACGATCGCGTCGACGGCGCTGGCCGAGGCGGGGAACGGGGCCGGCGGCGCCACGCCCCAGGGCGACGCGGACGCGCCCGTACGGCGCGGCAAGGTGCACCCTCTGGTCCCGCTCCTGATGCTCAGCCTCTCGCTGCCCTTCACGATGGTCTTCTCCCTCGGCCCGGACGCGGCGTTCGACCCCGGCTCGGTGTTCGGCTTCCTGTTCCGGATCACCGGTGCGGTGCTTCTGTGCACCTCGGTGCACTGGACCGCCGTCCAGAAGACGAGCGGCGTGCTCCTCACCGTCGTCGTGCCGACCACCGTCATCGTCACCTGGAACGTGATCAGCGGCTGGTCGGCGGGCGAAGTCCAGGCCCTCGTGGGCAACTTGGGAAGCCTTGCCCTCATCGTCGGCACGGCGGTGTGGCTCTGGCGCGCCCGCCGCGTCTGAGCGAGGCCGCCACGTCACGCGGCGGCTCCTGACCGGTGGCCGTGGCCCCGGATCGCGTCGGAGGACGGCGGTCCGGGGCTTTCGCGCGCCCGGAACCTCCCCGCTCTACGGAGCCGACGCGTCGTGACGCGCAGGCGGTGGGAGCCGGTGGGAGCCGGCGGGAACGTCCCGGCCGACTCCCGCGGCGCGGGCCTCAGGCGCGGTCGGCGGCGTTCGTCTGGTGCGCGGAGACGGTCTCGGCGCCGGTCTCGCCCCGGGCCACCACGCGGCTTCCGGCGGCGGCGGGCGTACGGCTCAGGCGCAGGGCGAGGGCGACGGCGGCGAGGCCGACGAGGGTCATCGCGGCGCCCGCCCAGGCCGGGGAGGCGTAGCCGAAGTCGGCGTCGATGACGGCGCCGCCGAGCCAGGGGCCGCTGGTGTTGCCGAGGTTGAAGGCGGCGGTGGTGGTGGCGGCACCGAGGGTGGGGGCGGCGCCGGAGACGTTGAACATCCGGGCGTTGAGCGCGGGCGCCGTGTAGAAGGCGGACACGCCGAGCAGGAAGGTCAGCACGATCGTGACGGCCGGGCTGCCGGCGAACAGCGCCAGCCCCACGAGGAAGACGGTCGAGGCGGTGATGCCGCTGAGCAGGACGCCGAAGAGGCGGGCGTCGGCGACCCGGCCGCCGATGTACGTACCGATCAGCGCGCCGATGCCGAAGAGCCCGAGGACGGGCGAGACCCAGCCCGCGTCGAGGCCGGAGACGTCGGTGAGCAGCGGGGCGAGGTACGAGAAGGCGCAGAAGACGCCGCCCGCGGCGAGCGCGGTGACGACGATCGACAGCAGGACCTGGCGGTCGCGGTAGATGACCAGCTCGCCCTTGAGGCGGGGGAGCTTCTCGGGCAGGGGTATGCGCGGGATACGGGTGACGACACCCACGAGAGCGATGGCGGAGGCGACGGCGACGGCCCAGAAGGCGGAACGCCAGCCGAGGTGCTCGCCGAGGAAGGCGCCGGCGGGGACGCCGAGGACGTTGGCGACGGACAGGCCGCCGATCATGACGGCCATGGCCTTGGCCCGCGCGTTGAAGGGCACCATGGCGATGGCGACGGCGGACCCGACCGCCCAGAACCCGGCGCAGGCGAGGGCGCTCACGACACGGGAGGCGAAGAGCACGGAGTAGTTCGGCGCGAGCGCGCCGGCGACCTGCCCGAGGCCGAAGACGCTGATCAGCGCGATGAGCGTGGTCTTGCGCGGCAGCCGCTGGGTGGCGGCGGCGAGGAGCGGGGCGCCGACGACCATGCCGATGGCGAAGGCGGAGATGAGCAGTCCGGCGCGGGGGATGGAGACGTTCATGTCCTCCGCGAGCGGCGGCAGGATGCCGGAGAGCATGAATTCGCTGGTGCCGAGGGCGAAGACGGACAGGCCGAGGATGTAGACGGCGAGGGGCATCCGGGCAGCGGCCGGTGGCGCGCCGGAAGAGGGCGAGGAAGACGGCATGACACGGGCAACCCGCCGTTCAGTCCTGTCATTCCGCCGTACGGGAATTTCTCAGGATCCGGATGACGACATGTCGCCCGCCGGGGCGGTGGCCTCGTGGCTTTGTCCACGAGAGCGGGAGTCGTTTGTCGATGAGCGCGGGAGGCACCCCGAAGGCGGCCAAGTCGATGTTCACGAGTTCGGGAGGCACCCGCCGCTGACCTGATGTGTACATGTACCCCGGACTCCAGGCGGGCGAGCGTTGTGAACCGTGCGAGATCGTCACCATCTGCAACCAGGCTGGCGACTGCGGCCGCAGGCAGGCCCCTGTCTACACAGCCGCATCGCTGGGGGTTCCGTCCTGCTCCGGGAGCAGCTCGGGCATCCCCTCCACCAGCACCACGACGCCGCTTACCTCACCGGCCTCGGAACGGCCGACCCACACCGGGTAGGTACCGTCCCCGGTCGTCGCGAAGGACATGAGCTCGCCGCCGGAAGCCTCGTCCCAGGTGCGCTGCATGAACATGGAACCGTCGTCGATGTCCTCGTACCCATCCAGGTCCGACTCCCCCCGGATCAGCCCCCGCTCGAAGAGCGCGATGAGCGGCTCCCAGGCCCCGGCGTCGGCGAAGCAGCCGGTGGCGCCGTCGGTGTCGAAGCCGGCTATCTGCTGCTCGATGAACAGCCGGGGATCGTCGTCCGGACCGAGGGCCGTCTCCCAGGTCGCGGCGGGGGCATCGCTGACGAGCAGGCGGACGGCCGTGGGCTCCGTGGTCGTGACCGCGGCGTCCCGCCACTCACAGCGGTAGTCGAAGCGGACCCGCGCCTCGTCGAGTACGTACTCCCCAGGCGGGACGGGGACCGTGATGCGCGGCCCGTCGCCGTGGTCGATGTCCGGGCCGGAGACGGCCAGCAGCCCGCTGGGTACGCGCAGGGTGCCGACCCTACGCGGCTCCACGACGGTCATCACGGGGTGGTACCCGTCGGTCACACGCACCCCGGGCCGGAACAACTCGTTGATCGGCCCGGGCTGCGCGGGGCGCGGCGGACGCCAGCAGGTGGCGGGGGCGTCTCCGTCACCTGGCTCGGCTGCCTCGGCCACCTCAGCCGCCTCGAAGGCCGGCGGCTCACTGAGCCCGTGTACCTGGGCCGAGAGCAGCGGCCACTCCCCGAAGGCGGGGCGGTCCATCCAGCGCTCGTCGTCCCGGAGTCCGGGCGAGGTGGCGTAGGAGCCCCCGCCCCGCCCCTGCCGCTCCTCCGTCCGTCGGCCCCTCCCGTCCGGGAAGAGGTCCACGCTGATGCGTGGGCACGCCTCGTCGAACTCCGCCATCTCTGGGCCTGTGTAGTACCAGCCGACGGAGTACCGCCGCAGCAGCCGCGCGGGGTCGTCCAGCAGCCGCATGTCCAGGTCGTAGGTACGGCGGCCTTGGGCGTCGTAGACCCACAGGCCGACGTAGTTGTCCCGCCAAGAGACGAGTCGGACTTCCAGCGGAGCCTCCCGGCCCGGCTCCCGGTACACCACCACGTACGGAAGCCCGGCGGCGTCCCGCTCCCGGGCCTCCTCGGCGGCTATCGGCCGCCAGGGCGCACAAGCCTCCAGGTCCCAGGCCTGCGCGTACCCCACCTCGACGACCATTGCCGCTCCTCTTCCTGCAACCTGCCCTGGTTCTGTGCTGACCTGCAAGGTAGCCGCTGCCTGCGACAACGGCCCTGCTGGGCGGGCGGCGGGCCAGCTCCGGCGCCCAGACGGTCGTGCCGGTGATCCGCTCCATGACCCGCTCAACGAGGGGCTTGCCAGGGTGATCCGTTGAGCAGCCCCCCGCTGACAGGTGCTCGGCCTCGGCAACGCGGCACATTCCCGTGGTGTGGTTGCCCCCACCCCTCCCATGGTGGCCGGCTGGATGGGCAGCGGCACCGGTGATCGGCGATCGTATGTCCCGGAAGGCAACGTGAGCCGAAGGGGAAACAGTGAGTCGTCTCGTGAGTGGTCCCAGGGAACGCGCCTTCGCGCGCCGCACGTTACTGGCGGGCGCGGCGGCGGCCGGTGTGGGAGCGGCCGGTGTGGGAGCGGTGCTCGCCGGTGCGGGGGAGGCCGTGGCCGGTGGGCGCGGAGGACCGGTGAGCCAGGCGGCCGTGGCAGCCGAGGCGGCGCGGCTGGAGAGCGCGTTGATCGAGCTGCGGCGGGACCTCCACCGGCACCCCGAAGTCCCGGGGCAGGAGCGGCGCACGGCCGCCGTGGTGGCCAGGAAGCTGCGGGCGGCGGGGCTGACGGTGACCACCGGGGTGGGCGGCCACGGTGTCGTCGGTGTCCTGCGGGGTACGCGTCCGGGCCGGACCGTCGCCTACCGGGCGGACATGGACGCGGTCCCGCCCACGGACATCGTCGGGACGGGTCCCGCGCCGGCCCACGTCTGCGGCCACGACGTCCACACCACGGTGGGTGTCGGCGTCGCCCAGGTCCTGGCACGGCTGCGGCACCGGCTGAGCGGAACGGTGGTCTTTCTCTTCCAGCCCGCCGAGGAGGCCCTGTCAGGCGCCCGCGCCCTGATCGACACGGGGGTGCTGGAGCGCCTGGGTGTCGAGGAGATCCACGCGCTGCACTGCGGGCCGTTCCCGGTCGGCCGGTTCGCCGTGACCTCGGGCTACGGGCTGCCGGGGCAGGACAGGGCGGAGGTGACCTTCTCCGGGCCGGACGCGCCCGATGCCGCGCGGCGCCTGGCCGCCGACCTCGGCGCGCTCGCCACGGTGGCGGTCCCGCAGACCCCGGCGGACCTGGAACGCCTCGTCGCCGACGTCGAGACGCCCGACGGTCCGCTGGCCCGGTTCGTGGCCCTGCGCGCCAGAGCCCAGGAGGCCACGGTGAGTGCGTCGTACCGCTGCTGGCCGCCGGAGCGGTACACGGAGGTCCGTGCGGACATCCGCCGCATGAGCCTGCGGTACGCGGGGGCCGCGACCCGCTTCCCCGCCGAGCCGTTCCCGGCCATGGTCTGCCCGGAGCGCGAGGGCGACCAGCTCGCCCGCCACCTGCGCCGTACCGTCGGCGGGAAGGCGGTCATCGAGCTGCATGCCGCCTTCCCCTTCAACGGCGAGGACTTCGCCCTCTACCTGGACCGGATCCCCGGTACGTACACCTTCCTCGGCGTCCGCGCTCCCGGAGCACCCATCATGACGAGCTTTCCGCACTACCCCGACTTCTCGCCGGACGAGCGCGCCATCGGTGTCGGCGTACGGGCGATGGCCGGCTGGATCGCCGAGCGCGCCCACGGGCTTCCGTAGGGTTCGGCGGCACCCGCCCGATCGGGCTCGTGAGGAAGGGCACCCCGCCTGTGCTCGACGAACTCCCTTGCCGCCAGAAGGACTTGGAGGCCACCGTGCCCGTGGCCCTGTGTGTGGCGGCCGTCCTCGGTGCCCCGGGCGCGGGCGGCTAGGGCGATTCCTTCGTGGCGGTGGGGGTGGTCGCCTCGCGTGCGGCCAGCTCTCGGCTGGAGGTCTCCACCATGGCGCGCACCATCTCGTCCGCGGACGGCCCGGGGGGAGGGCACAGGGAGTCGAGGCTGTAGCCGTTCGGCGCGAGGCGCAGGAGGGTGTCGGCGATGTGGTGCCGCTGGTCCGAGAAGGCCGCGTGGTGGTCGGCGGGGTGTCCGGCGTCGTGGTCGTCGGCGGGCCGTGGCGCTGGCTCGGTCGTGGGGCTGCCGGGGTGGTCCTTCGCCCCGACGGCGGACAGGACCTGGCGGAAGGTCTCGGCTTCGGACCGCCCGAGAGCCGCCAGTGTCGTCGCCAGATCGTCGGAGGCCGGTGCCACGCGAACCCTGCGTGCTTCCTTGAGGTAGCGGTCGAGGACGAGATGGAGGTACGAACCGGCCGGGGGCGGAGTCGGGTCCATGGCGTCCAGGACGGCGCTGAGCCAGTCGGCCAGGCGCCGGCCCGCGAGGCCGAGATCGTCCCAGCACTCGGTCCGCAGGTTCTCGGCCAGATAACGGGCCCGCTCGAAGGCTTTACGGCCGGGGGTCATGGGACTCGGGGCGTCCAGCGGGCCGTAGGTGTCCCGCAGCCGTGGAGCGTTCTGTTCCGCGAGGGAGCACAGCAGTGCCAGGTGGACGTAGACGTGGAAGGCCGCCATGGAGCGATGGGCGTTCCAGCGGTTGTTCGCGCCGTCGAGGCCCGGGATGTTCCACAGGGACACGAGGCGACGGGCCTCGGCGGGAGCGTTCGGGGAGTCGTCGAGGTCGCGGACCAGCATGGAGTGGGCGTGGCGGAAGTCGTACAGCTTCTGGTGAAGCGCCTCGTGGAGCAGGTGCTCGGCGACCCACCAGGGGTTCTGGAGGAGCTCGCGGTTCAGGAAGATGATGCCGGTCACGGTGAACTGCGAGGCCGATGCCTTCCCCTCCCACACGCCGGTTCCCGGGGTGATCCCGATCAGGTGGGTGTGGCTCAGGGCGCCGCGGGACGTCAGTGGCAGCAGTTCGTCGAGGAGCCGGTAGCCCTGGCGCAGCATCGCGAGATCGTTCTCGCCGGGTTGGGCCGGCGCGGCCCCGAACCGGTGCTCCACGAAGCGCGTGAACGTCTCTCCGAGAAAGCCGTGATCCTGTTCAGGCGACCAGACCCAGGGAGTACGCGACGGGTCGCCGAGCCATTGCGCGGCGGTGGACTCGCCCTGCAGCGGTCCGTTGGCGGCGCCGGATTCCACGTGCCGCGCGACGGCTTCGATCACTTGGGCGGACACGTGTGGAGTCAGCGGGTTCCGCCCGGGCTTGGCGCCCTCCCGCCGCGTCAGCAGTTGCTGGACGGCCCGGCGGAGAAGCGGATCCCCGAGCGTGCGGTATCCGGTAGGGGGGTCGGCCTGCTGAAGTACGGTCAGCAGATGGCGGGCGGACGGCACCGAATTGCCGAGGCTTTCGAGACGGCGCGTGAACGCGAGGTGCATTTGTCCACGCACATAGCGACTGTCGCCGAACGGCCTGCGTGAGAGCACCGTGTCGAATGCGTCCCATTCCATCTTTCGCCTTTCTGTCTGTGCCGTCCCGGCGCTCCCGCGCGCCGTTGGTGTGTCGCCCTGTGGTGGTTCGCCGTTGCCTCTCGTGCCGCACCGTCCCCGGGGCTGGCACGAGCGAGGCGGCTGCTACTCGTCGACCTCTCCCATATCGATGACATCGTCGACTTCCCCCATGTCGATGACATCGTCGACCTCGCCCATGTCGATGACATCGGGATCGTCTTGGCTCCTGGGTTCCTGGAACGCGGAGGTCGCGTTGTGCTGGGCCTGCATCTGCTTGACCTCCTCGTCGGTCACTTCGCGATCGAATTCGAGGATCACCCGGGATCCCGGCTCACGGTTCCCGGAATTGCCGGAATCTGTCATGACGCAGCGCCTTTCCCCGGAGGGGCACGAACTGCCGACTCCGGCGTTTGAATGCGGTTCGAAATTGCGAGACGACACCCGCCGTGCGAGCATCATTCATGCCGCACTACTCGCGGGTATGCGGCCGTGCGCCGGAGAACCACCTGAACGGCGGCGCGCGCTCCGCGCGGGCGCCCGAGGTGACGGAAACAGGCGCGTCGGAAGCGGGCGCATGGCCGATTGTCATGGCCGACTGTGCGGCGGGGTCCCGGCCAAGGAGGCATGCCATGGAGCGAACGGCCACCTCGGGGGAGTCGGACACGCGATCCTCGGTCAGCCTGACGTTCGACCATGAGATGTCGACGGCCGAGGTTGAAAGCCTGCGGCGAAGCCTGGGCGCGCGAACCGCCCTGCACGTGCCGCCCGGGGTCGGCGCCGCCTTCGCCCGGGCCCGGCGGATCGGATTCGCACAGTCGTGCTGCCCCGAGGTGGGTGCGCTGATGTCCGTCCTCGCGGCGGCGGTTCCCGGCGGCGGACGGATTCTCGAACTCGGCACGGGAGCCGGCGTCGGTCTCGCGTGGATCGTGCACGGGCTGCGCGGCCGTACCGACGTCGAGGTCGTCAGCGTCGAGATCGACCCGCGCAAGTCCGCCGCGGCGGCGGACGCGCCCTGGCCCGAGGGCGTCACCCTGGTGGTCGGCGACGCCAGGAACCTCCTGCCCTCCCTGGGACGCTACGACCTGATCTTCCTGGACGTCCCCGGCCAGCTGAAGGCTTCCTTGCTCGATGACACTCTCACCGCCCTGAAGCCCGGCGGGCAGCTCCTCATCGACGACATGAACCCGTACTGGGACCAGGGAGCGACCCGACGGCCCCGGTACGCGGGTGCCCCCGAGCGCGTGCTTGAGGACCCCCGTGTGGTCTGCACCTTGCTCCCGTACGCGACCGGGATGATCCTCGCGTCGCGCCTGTTCGGGGAAGAATCGGCCTAGGAGCGGCGGCGGGTCGACCTGCGCCAGATCGTGCGCAGGCCGAGGGCCAGGGCGACGAGGGCCGCGACGACGATTCCGGCCTTGATCACGAGGTCCACGAGGATGTGGTGGACGAATTCCGAGGACTCCATCAGCTGCGCCGACCGGGACGCGGGCGGGACGAGGGCGGGCGCGGTCATCGGCGGTCCTCCAGGCGGCGGGCGGCGGCGCGGGCGGCGGCCTTCACGGCGGGGGTCGCGTAGCGGCGGACCTCGTCGAGCCGGCCCGTGCGCCTGAAGTGCAGGGCCACGGCGAAGACCACCAGGGCGAGGACGACGATACCGGCCGCGACCAGGCCGAATCGGACGAGCAGCAGCGTGAGCACGGTGTCCATGAGGGGCCTCCAGCTTTATTTATCACGCCTGTGATAAATCCTTTGTATCACAGGCGTGATAAAAAGGCTCCATGCCCAAGCAGGTGGATCCGGAAGCCCGCCGTCGACACGTCGTCGACGCGCTGTTCCGTGTCGTCGTCCGGGAAGGCCTCCAGCGCACCTCGCTGCGGGCCGTCGCCGACGAGGCCGGACTGAACATCGGCTCACTGCGCCACTACTTCTCCGGGCAGCAGGAGCTGATGCGGTTCGCGATGCGGTCGATGCTCGAACGGGTGGCGGTCCGCCTGGTCGACCGCGTCGACGAGATAGGCGAACTGGTCGACTACTCCCGGCGCGAACAACTGACCCTCTGCGTCGAACTGTTGGCCGAGCTCCTGCCGCTCGACGCCCACCGCCGGGCCGAGGTCACCGTCTTCCTCGACTTCAACACCGCCGCCCGCACGGACCCTTCGCTCGCGGACCTGTCCCGGCAGACCGCCGAGGGGGTACGGGATCTCGTACGCCGCGTCCTCGGCCGCCTCGACGACGCGGGCACCCTGCGCCCCGGCCTCGACCGGGCCGTCGAGACGGAGAAGCTGGCATCCCTCATCGACGGCCTGGGGCTCAACGGCGTCCTGCACCCCGAGGTCCTCGACCCGGACCTCTGCCACGCCGTGCTGCGCGCCCATATCGAGGGCCTGGCCCGCTGACCGGGCATCGGCCCGCCGGGAGGCGACGGGCCGGGGCGTGGCCGGCCACGCCCCGGCCCGCTTGACGCCCTTGGTAAGTACTGGGGGAAAGAACTACCTACCTCACCCTCCCCTACCTCTCCCTACCTACACCAACTACCCCGATTCCACGATCGGGTGACAAAGGGTTTGGAAGGCGGGCGAGTACCCGCGGATGCGGTACGGTCGCCACAAACGACCCCGCAAAAGCAAACGCGGCCCCCGCCGGGACTGGCATCCCGACGAGGGCCTACCGTTCAGGAAGAACAGAACTTCCCAATGGTTGATCCGCAGTCTAACGCGGCGATGCCCGCGTTTCCCGGAACGTTCGAGATCCCCGCCGACGCGCCACGCTCAGGGGTGATCCGTGTACGAACCCGGTACCGCGACCACTTCACGGTCGTCGGCAACCACCTCGCCCAGCACCCCGACCTGTCGGCCGCCGCGATCGGCGTCGCGGTGTACATCCAGTCGCTGCCCGACGGCGCCGACATCTCGGTCAAGCGCCTGACCCTGCGTTTCCGTGAAGGCGAGATCACGATCCGCCGGGCGGTCAACGAGCTGGTGGAGCAGGGCTACTTGGAGCGCCGCCGGATCCCGCTGGGCATGGGCCGGTTCGCCACCCGCGTGATCTCGTACGACGATCCCGCCTGCCGCTGGCCCGCACCGCCTTGCCCACCGGAGCCCCCGGCCGCCCCCGAGCCGCCGCGGCCGCCCCGCAGGCAGGAGCCGACGCCGCCGCCGCCCCCGGCCGAGATGCCTCCTCCTCCGGCCGAGACGCAGCCTCCCGTCGCGCCGCCGCCCCGGTCGGCCCAGTCCGCCCCGCCGAAGACACCCCCGCCGCCCCCGCTGCCGCCGCTCTCCGGCCCGGCCGCCGACCTGCTGTCCCGGCTGCGCACGGCCGATCCCCGCCTGCTGCTCTCGCTGCGCGACATCCACCAGCTGGCGCCCGCCGTCGACACCTGGCTGGAGCGGCACGCGACCGCCGACCAGATCACCCGTACCCTCACCGCCGGCCTGCCGCCGCTGCACGTGCCGATCCACTCCCCGGCCCGCTTCCTCGCGTACCGCCTGGCCGCCCATCTCCCGCCTCCGCTCCCGGCGGCACCACAACAGCCCGCCGGGCCCCCGCCGTTCGGGAACTGCGAGGTCTGCGACCGTGCCATCCGCACCCACGACCCGCACCCCGTCTGCGCGGACTGCCGCGCCGATGCCCGCGACCAGGCCCACGACCCCGCAGCAGCGTGACCCCAGCCCCTCACTCGCTCCGCAGCGCACGCACCATGACCGCGAACCGCGGGGAGTCGTCCGCCGGCTGGACCTCCTCCCGCTGCTCGTAGCCCCACTTCTCGTACAGGGCCCGCACCTTGGGATGGGTGGCGTCGACGAGCAGCGTCACGAAGTCCGCCTCCGACGACCTGACGAGCGCGTCATGCAGCGGCCGCGCCCGCCCGGTGCCCTGCCACCGAGGCAGCACCATCAGTTCGGACAGGGCGAAGATCCGCCCCCGTACGTCCCGGGGGCGCCGCGCCCCCTTCCACCAGCCCCCGGGCTTGAACGCCGCCCCGTACGCGTACCCGACCGGCCCGTCCCCTTCCCACCCCGACACGCACGACCAGTTCTCCCGCCCCGACCACAAGTCGACGAAGTACGCGAACCGTTCGCGAGTGTGAAACGGGTTCGGGTCGTGCGCGTACACCTCGTCGTGAATGTCGAGCAGTGTGGACCGGACGCGCGGCGCGTCGGTGTGCGCGTACCACTTCAGATCCATTGGCGTGACTCCTCGATCCAGCTTGTGACTTCGGGCATGTTCGTCCCCGTGGCCTCGACCACTTGGCGAGTTCTGGCCAGCGTGTTCGCGGTGCGCTGTGAACCGGAGCCCGGGGGAAGCACATCGCGCGCCTGCTTGCCGGTTGCGCAAGCCAGTTCGACTTCACCTTGACGTGCCTGGCACAGCGAGAGATGTGCCGTGTAGAGGGCTCTGTCGCGCACCATGTCGCCGGGGAGCGTGGCGAGCGTGCGGTGAAGGCAGGATTCGGCCCGCTCGTGTTCGCCGAGCGCCGTCCAGGCGTACGACGAGAGGGCGTTGAATTCGGCCTGACTATAGAAGGCGATCCATGCCGATGGCTGGCCACCACGGGCTCGTTCGAATGCCTTCTCCGCGAGAGTGATGGCCCGCTGCGACTCCGCGGGCCGATGAATCCTGGCCAAGGAATTGGCGTGGCGCATGTGCCCCAGTGACGCGTACAGCGGGTCGCGTCGTGCCACCGAGGAGTGCTTCATCACCTCCGCGCCGGCTGCCGCCTCGGCATGGTTCTCCCTTTGGCTGGAAGCAAGCGTCAGATGGTCCCAAACCCGGTAGAGGGCCGTGCTGTCACGAGCCAGACCCGCGAGAGCGAGGGCCTGGTGCAAATGTTCGCGAGCTCGCCGTGGTGCGCTGGCGTCGATGGCCGCGAAGCCTGCCAGGCACCTGACGTCGGATGCGATGCGGTACAGCTGACGTCGGACGCTGTCCGAGGCACCGCCTCCGGCGAGGAACAGCTGGATACGTGCTGCCAGCTCGACTACCCGGTTCTCGTGTTCCTTCGCTCCGCCGAGTCGCTGGTCGTCCCGCAGCAGGGCGAGGTACTCCAGTCGCAGCCGGTCTAGGTCGGACCGGCCCGGGCGGGCACCTCGCACCGGATGGGTGGCGAAGACGGCGGTTCCGGTCGCTGCGGCAAGGAAGGAACGACGACGCACTGGGTCCTCCGCTGGTGCGGCGGTACGTGGTGGATCGAACCCTAATGCCGAGACCGGGCATCCGAACACCGCTTGCAGCGCGGCGCAGGTCCGGCCGATCGGCCTGCGGGTGCTGCCATTGACCAGATTCCGCACCGTTCGCGCGGACACGTCACCGGGCTTTCCGCTGAGCGCTTCGAGGGCGAGATTCATCCGATGCGCCAATTCGTCTTGAGTGAGACCGAGTTCGAGCATGCGACGCTTGAGGATGACGTTCGCTCCCATGCTTGGAAAGGTAGCTGGGCCGCGAACCCTCGACCAGTTGTCAGGTAATGGGAGCGCAAAGTCTTCCGGTTGTCGCGAACGTCTCGGCGGCATCCCTTCCTGTTCACGGGTGCCGCGAGGCCCTTGGCTGATCACATGTATCCGGAGGTAGAGGACTCTCCGGGCGACCCCGCTGTATTCCCGGCAGGAGTGTGCACATGACCACGGGTTCCTCCCACGCCACCGACGAGCCTCTGGAGTTCGGTGTGCCAAGTCCCGCGCTCGTCGTCCGAGCCGCTGCCGGGTTCGAGAGGTTTCTTGACCGCAGCGGTCAGGAAGACGTGGCGGAGGGCGGCCGTCACGTCGTGACCGATGCCGACGCAAGGTCGCTCTTCCATGAGGACGACCATCCCTGGCTGCATCGGACCGTCCGGGACATCGCGAGTCGCGGTGAGGGGGAACTCACCGCGATCGTGCACGAGGTGACCGCAGGCCGGACTGTTCGGGTCGCGCACATCCGCCCCACGTCCGGCGTCGAGTGGACTGCGGCGGCGGAGAACATTCAGCTCGTCTCGGACGCCGGCTGAGGTCGTCGGGCGGGAGGGCGACCGCGCTCGGTGCCACCGTCGGTGGGCGCCTGCCCGCCCCCAGGGGGCCTCAACTCGCCTCGTTCGTCAGTTCCTTCAGCTCGCGTTCCATGTTGGCGCGGGCCCGTGACTCCCAGGCCGCCGCTCCGTACGGGGTGCGGAAGAGGCGGGGGAGGGCGAGAAGGTGACGGAGTACGGCCGCTCGGCCCTCGCGGAAGTCGGGGTCCGGGACGAAGGCGTACTCCTCGCGGACCGCGCTCGTATACCCCGTATAGGTATCCGGGTCGCTCGCCAGGACGGCGAGGTCCGCGTCGCACAGGGTCTCGCCGTCGAGGTCGCCGGGGGCCGGGTCGTGGGTGACGGTGAGGCGGACGAGGCGGGCGACCTCGGCGACCTCGTGCCGGGTCAGGCCGGCCTCGGTGAGGGCCTTCTCGGCCAGGGCCGCCGAACGCTCCTCGTTCTCCGAGCGGTCCGGCCGGTAGACCGCGTCGTGGAACCAGGCGGCCAGCCGTACCAGCTCCAACTCCCCGCCCTCGCCGCCCTGATCGGCGAGTTCGTCGATGCGGTCGAGGACCGCCCGCAGGTGCGACACGGTGTGGTAGCGGCGCTGCGGCTCGGACCAGCGGGACAGCAGGTTCCGGCCGTACGGGATCGGGTCCGGGCCCGCGCGGCCGGTGCGGGCGGCGAGCAGGGTCGAGGTCCAGCGGGCCAGGAGTTCCTGTTCCTGGAGGGGTGTCAGCTCGGCGGTCATGTACGCATTCTGCCGCCCCCGTACGCGCGTCACGCGCGGAGGCGCGCGCTCCTCTTCCCGCCCCGGGGCCGCTCCACGCCCGGCGACACCGGGCCTTGACCGGGTCGAAACCAGGCCGTGACCACCGGCCGGACGTGCTCTGAACTCGGCTCTTAACCGGGCCCTTACATACCCCCCATGGGTATGCTACGGTGCAGCGCACAGGTACCCCCCAGGGGTATGTGTTCGCTACTTCAACTCTCCAACGCGAGCGAAGGGTCAGGGCAATGTCAACCGTCAATCCCCGGCGCTGGTGGGCACTTGTCGTGCTCGCCGCCGCACAGTTCATGGTCATCATGGACACGTCGATCATCGGCGTGGCGCTTCCGGAAATGCAGAAGGACCTCGGCTTCTCGCAGAGCGAGCTGCAGTGGGTCTTCAACGCCTACGTGATCGTCTTCGGCGGTCTGCTGCTCCTCGGCGGGCGCCTCTCCGACCTCATCGGAGCCCGCAAGATCTTCGTGTCCGGCTGGGTCGTGATGATCGCCGGTTCGATCGTCGCCGCCGCCGCGCAGACGGCCTGGGTCGAGATCGTCGGCCGTGCCGTCCAGGGTGTCGGTGGCGCGCTCATCGCGCCGTCCGCCATGACCCTGCTCATGATGCTGTTCATGCACGACCCGCGTGAGCTGGGCAAGGCGATGGCCCTCTACGGCGCCGCGGCCCCGGCCGGCGGTACCGCGGGTGTCTTCCTCGGTGGTGTCTTCACCGAGTGGGCCGCCTGGCAGTGGTGCTTCATCATCTACGTCCCGATCGGTCTGATCACCCTCGCCGCCACCAAGATCCTCCCGAACGTCGAGTCCCGCCGCGGTTCCGTCGACATCCTCGGCGCCATCTCCGTGACCGCCGGTCTCGCGCTCGCCGTGTTCGCCGTCGTCCGCGCCCCCGAGGTCGGCTGGGGCTCCACCGCCACCATCCTGGAGCTGGCCGGCGCCGTCGTCCTGCTCATCCTGTTCTTCGTGATCCAGAAGTCCCTGCGCGAGCCGCTCATGCCGCTCAGCGTCTGGCGGGTCCCGCGTCTCGGCTCGGCCAACCTGGCGATGACGCTGCTCGGCGCCGCCTGGATCCCGATGTGGTACTTCCTCAACCTGTACCTCCAGCAGGTCCTGGGCTACGGGGCGTTCGAGTCCGGTGCCGCGCTGCTCCCGATGACCGTCCTCCTCATGATCTTCATGACGGCCATCACCGCCCGCCTCATGATGAAGTTCGGTGCCAAGCCGCTCATCGGCATCGGTCTGCTGGTCCTGGCCGCCGGCCTGGTCTGGCTGGCCACGGTCGAGCCCACCGGCACCTTCCTGGTCGACGTCCTGCCGGCCTCGCTGGTCGCCGCGCTCGGCATGTCCCTCGCCTACATCCCGGCGATGATGTCCGCGATGGCCAACGCTCCGCAGGAGCAGGCGGGTCTCGCCTCCGGCATCGTCAACACCACCTACAACGTCGGTTCCGCGCTGGGCCTCGCCGCCCTCACCGCGGTCGCGATGTCGCAGGGTGCCGCCCAGATCGACAACCTGCCGAAGCTGACGGACGGCTTCTCGTCCGCCTTCATCGGCGCCGCGATCATCGCCGCCGTCGGCGGTGTGATCACGCTCCTCGTGATGAAGGGCGACAAGGCCCTGGCCGCCGGTGCTCCGGCCGACGCGGGCGACGCCGCGCCGCAGCAGCAGGGTGACAAGGTCAACGCCTGATCACCCTCCCCTCAGGGGCCGCCCGACGTTCCTCCCCGGACGTCGTGCGGCCCCTTTCGCATGCCCTCCACGCACCCGTCAGTCCCGCCACTCGGAAGGAACCGGTCATGGAACTCGGAACCCGCGCCGTGCACGTCGCCAATCCGCCGCTGGAGCAGGGGAGTTCGCCGCTCTCCGTGCCCCTCGTGCAGTCCTCCGCCTTCGCGTTCGCCTCCGCCGACGAGCTGGCCGGGGCGATGGCGGGTCCCGACGGCCCGTACGTGTACAGCCGCCGCGGCAACCCGACCGTACGGGCCCTGGAGACCACCCTGGCCGGGCTGGAGGGCGGCTCCGGCGCCATCGCCTTCGCCAGCGGCATGGGGGCCATCAGCGGGGTGCTGCTCTCCCGGCTCAAGCCGGGGGACCGGGTGGTGGCGCAGCGCTGCCTGTACGGGGGGACGTACGCCGTCCTGTCCGACCTCGCCGCCCGCTACGGCGTCCACGTCACGTACATCTCCGGCGACAGCGTGGCGGAGTTCGAGCGGGCCGTGGCGGAGGCCGAGCCGGCCCCGAGGCTGCTGGTCCTGGAGACCATCGCCAACCCCACCGGGCAGGTCGCCGACCTGCCCGGACTGCTCGCCGCCGCCCGCCGGCTCGGCGTCACCAGCATGGTCGACAGCTCGCTCGCCTCGCCCGTGCTGTGCCGTCCGATCGAGCTCGGCGCGGACATCGTCGTGCACTCCACCACCAAGTACCTCTCCGGCCACTCCGACGTCCTCGGCGGCGCCGCCGTCTTCGCCGACGACGCCCTGCGTCGGGCCGTGTGGCCCCGTACGGTCGAACTCGGCGCGTGCGCCGACCCGTTCGCCGCCTGGCTGACCCTGCGCGGCATCCCGACGCTGCCGCTGCGGATGCGGCAGCACTGCGCCAACGCGGCCGTGCTCGCCGAGCGGCTGGCGGCCCGCGACGACGTCGTGGCCGTCCACTACCCGTGGCTGGCGGGCCACCCCTCGTACGACACCGCCCGCGCCGTCCTCGCCGGCGGTGGCGGGCTGTTGTCGTTCGAGCTGGCGGGCGGCCGGGAGGCGGGCCGGGCCTTCATCGAGCGGGTCCGGGTGGCCCGGCTCGCGCTCTCGCTCGGCGGCGTGGAATCCCTGGTCACCCACCCCGCGTCCACCTCGCACCGGGAGCTGGACGCGGACGCGCTGGCGGCCGCGGGGATAGGCGCCGGCCTGGTGCGGATGTCGGTCGGCATCGAGGCGGTGGAGGACCTGTGGGACGACATCGTGCAGGCCCTCAAGTGAACGGCGCCGTAAGGGCTGTTCGGGTTCCGGTTCAGGGGTCTTCCAGCCTTCTTTTGGCTTGACAAAATAAATGGTTGATTCGTAGATTAGGGGATACCAGGAAACGACCACTCCTAGGTCAAGGGGGGCGCGGAATGCGCTACTTCGAGGACTTCCGGCCCGGCGACGTCCACGAGCTGGGCACCGTCACCGTCACGGCGGAGGAGGTGCTGGAGTTCGGCAGGCGCTTCGATCCGCAGCCCTTCCACACGGACCCCGAGCTCGCCAAGGACTCCCAGTTCGGCGGACTGATCGCCAGCGGATTCCACACCCAGTCGATGTTCATGCGCCGGTACGTGGACGGCCTGCTCGCCTACAGCGAGTGCATGGGCTCGCCCGGCATCGACGAGGTCCGCTACCTGCGCCCGGTCCGCCCCGGGGACGTCCTCACGGCACGCGTCGAGGTCCTCGGCGTCACGCCGTCGCCGTTCAACCGGGCCACCGGCACCGTCAAGCCGCGGTGCACGCTGGTCGGCGCCGACGGCGCCCCCGTGTTCAGCATGATCCTGCACAGCATCTTCCGGCGACGTCCCGCCGGGTCCGAGGCCGGCCGTCTGTCGTCGATGCCCGCGTCCGAGGACCCGGCGGGCTGCTGCGGCTGCGGGCCGAAGGACACCGCGGCCCGCGGGTCCGGCCGTACGTCCGACCGTGCCGTCACGGCGGAGACCCGCAGCCCCGCGATGAGCGCCTGATCCACGCGGCGCGGCACACACCCGCCCGCACTCGCGCCCACGCGCGAGCGACACCCCGTACGAGCGACACCCCGGACGTCTCGCACGTCCCGCACGCCCCGGCGTGCGGCCCGGACCGGGTCCGCCCCTGGTCCGGGTCGCCCCCCGCACATCTGAACACGGCACCTGAACGTCACCTGAGCACGGCACCTGAGCACGGTCGATCGCACCACTCACCCACCAGCGAAGGGGGCCCTCCTGTGGAGGCCGTATCCCGCACCGCCCAGTGGACCGCCGCAGCGCGCGCCCTGGAGACCGAGCGCGAGGACCGGCTGTTCGCCGATCCCTACGCGCGCACCGTCGCCGACCAGATCGGCTTCGATCTGCTCGAGCGCTACGCCGGGGGCGGCACCGTGCCGTTCCTCGCCATCCGCACCACCTACCTGGACCGCGCCATCGTGAAGACGGTGCGGGAGCGCGGCATCCGCCAGGTGGTCTTCCTCGCCGCCGGCATGGACACCCGGTTCTTCCGGCTGCCCTGGCCGGACGGCGTCACCGTCTACGAGCTCGACCGCCCCGCCCTTCTCGCGGCCAAGGCCGGCATGCTGAAGGACGAGCCGCAGCCGGCCGGACGCACGCGCGTCACCGTCCCGGTCGACCTCACCCAGGACTGGACCGGCCCCCTCAAGGAGGCGGGATGGAAGAGCGACGAGCCCGTCCTGTGGGTGGTGGAAGGACTGCTGTTCTTCCTGCCCGAGCAGGCCGTCCGGACCCTCATCTCGACGCTGTCCGCGCACGCGGCGCCCGGCTCCGTGCTGCTCGGCGACGTCATCTCCAAGGCCGCCCTGAGCAACCCGCTGGCCCGCTCCTTCATGAAGGCACTGGAGGAGGACGGCAACCCGTGGCTCTTCGGCACCGAGGAGCCCGAGGAGCTGCTCGCCGACTGCGGCTGGGCCGTACGCGAGGTCAAGCAGCCCGGTGAGGACGGCGCCCACTTCGACCGGTGGCCCTACCCGGTGCCGGCCCGGTCCGTGCCGCGGCTGCCGCGCTCCTTCCTGTTCACCTGCGATGTCCCGACGTACGAGGAGGGCTCGGCCGCATGACCGCCCACGACTTCCACCAGAAGGTCATCACCGACGCCGGCGCGGCCGTGCGCGGTCTGACCGTCGCGCTCGGCGAGCGCCTCGGCCTCTACAAGGCCCTTGCCCAGCACGGCCCGTTGACCGCAGCCGAGCTGGCCGGCAAGACCGGCACGAACGAGCGGTACATCGAGGAGTGGCTGCACGCGCAGCTGTCCGCCGGGTACGTGGAGCGGCACCCGAGCTCGCTCACGTACACCCTGCCCGCCGACCACGTCGAGGTGCTGGCCGATCCGACGGCCGTCACCTTCGCCGCCGGGTTCTTCACCGCGCTGAAGGCGCTGTACGCCACCGAGGACCTGCTGGCCGAGGCGTACAAGACGGGTGACGGGGTCGGCTGGGCCGAGCACGACGCGGCCCTCGACACCGGCATGGGCTCCTTCTTCCAGCCGACGTACGAGCACAAGCTGGTCGCCGACTGGCTGCCGTCGCTGCACGACGTCACCGAGAAGCTGGCGGACGGCGGCACCGTCGCGGACGTCGGCTGCGGCGTCGGGCACACCACGCTGCTGATCGCCCGCGCCTTCCCGAACGCCACGATCCACGGCTTCGACTACTCCGAAGAGGCCATCTCGATCGCCCGGCAGCTCGCCGAGGAGGCCGGCCTGTCCGACCGCGTCGTCTTCGAGGTCGCCTCGGCCGACGACTACCCGGGCACCGGGTACGACCTGGTCTGCTTCTTCAACGCCCTGCACGACATGGGCGACCCGGTGGCCGCCGCCCAGCACGTCCTCAAGTCCCTTGATTCGGACGGCACCTGGATGCTGGTCGAGTCGAACGTGTCGCCCGCCGACATCGACACCCAGACGCCGGCCGCCCGCATGTTCATGGCCCTGTCCGCCGTGATGTGCCTGCCCGTCGCCGTCGCCCAGCGCGGCCCGCACGCGCTCGGCAACCACTCCGGCGAGAAGGCGTTCCACGCGATCGCGGAGGAGGCCGGCTTCGGCCGCTGGCGCCGCGCGAGCGAGACGCCCGTGAACGCCGTCTACGAAGTCCGCCCCTGACCCGACCTCCGGACCCGGTAGATCCATTCGACCCGCCAGACCACGAAGAAGAGGGAGTAAGGCCATGGGCGTGACCGCCCCGCTGCCCGTCACCGACCGGTTCATGGAGGTCCTGGAGCGCCTGAGCGAGCGTTCCGTCGAGGACTACTACAACCCGTACCAGACCTTCCAGTGGCCCGACGCCCTGGAGGAGAAGCAGTACTGGATGACGCCGGAGCTGCTGACCGTCTACGGCACCGAGCACTTCGAACGCCTGGATGAGGAAACGCTTCAGCGCCTGTCGCGGTGGGAGTCCATCAACTTCTACAGCCTCAATGTGCACGGCATCCGCGAGCTCCTCATCGAGGTCGTCGGCCGTATCCACATGCCCGGCTTCGAGGTCCCCTCGGACTTCTTCCACCACTTCATCGGCGAAGAGAACGAACACATGTGGTTCTTCTCGGAGTTCTGCCGCCGCTACGGCAGCAAGATCTACGGCTCCACCGGCATGCGCGCCGACGCCGTCTGGGTGCCCGAGGTCGAGAACTTCCTCGTCTTCACCCGCATCCTCTTCTTCGAGGAGCTGGTCGACCACTACAACTCCCGGATGGCGAAGGACGCCTCGCTGTGCCACACCATCCGTGAGGTCAACCGGATCCACCACCAGGACGAGTCGCGCCACATCGCCTTCGGCCGCGAGCTGGTCTCGCTGCTGTTCCAGCGGATGACCGAGGCCGTCAGCGCCGAACGGGTCCGCGAGGTCGAGGCGTACGTCAAGCGCTACGTCGTCTACAGCGTCAACTCGCTCTACAACCCGCATGTGTACAAGGACGCCGGCATCGCCGACCCGCTCGGTCTGCGCAACGCGCTGATCGCCGACGAGTCCCGCCGCGCCCACGAGCGCAAGGCGATCCGCAAGCCGCTCGCCTTCTTCCTGAAGACCGGCATCTTCTCCGACGACAGTCTTCCCGTCCTCTGAGAACCCGGTCCCGAGTCCGCGAACCCCGAGTGCGCGCAGTCGTCAGTCCGCGAGCCCCGCGTGCGCGGACCGAGATTCCGCGGACCCGGCGGCGCGAACTCCGAGTGCGCGAACCCACCTGAGAGGTGCACCGACCATGACCGTGACGACCCCCGAGCACGTCGGGGCCACCAGGGGCCTGCCCACGCTGGGCCCGGAGGGGACCCGCCTGCTGCGGCTCCTCGACGACACCTTCGAGAGCTGGGGAGTGGGCGCGGGCGCCCGCCCGATGACCATGCCCCCGCTGCTCCCGGCCGCCGACCTGGCCCGGCTCGACTACTACGACAACTTCCCGCACCAGGCCGTCGTCGCCGCCCCGCTCGATCTGGAGCGCCGGACGACCGCGCCGTTCTCCCCCGACTCCGGCACCTTCCCGGCCGAGGCGCTGCAGCCGGCCGCCCTCGGTCTGCCGTCGGCGTCCTGCTACGCGGTGTACCTCACCCATCAGGGCACGTCGGTCGCGGACGACACGCTGGTGACGATCTGTTCGTGGTGCTTCCGCAAGGAGACGCACTACGAGGGCATGCGGCGCCAGCTCGGCTTCCGTATGCGGGAGATCGTGGCCATCGGCTCCCAGGAGCACGCCGAGACCCACCTCGTGGACTTCACGGCCCGGGTGCGGGCGTACGCCGCCGCGCTCGACCTGCCGCTGAACCGGGAGGCCGCCACCGATCCCTTCTTCGACAAGGGGAGTTCGAAGGCCCTGCTCCAGCGGCTGACGCCGGTGAAGCACGAGTTCCTGTACGAGGACCTGGCCATCGCCTCCGTCAACACGCACCGGAACTTCTTCGGCGATCGCTGCTCGATCTCGCGCGAGTCGACCGGCGGCCCGGCCTTCACCAGCTGTGTCGCCTTCGGCCTGGAGCGCTGGCTGTCGGCACTGACCCGCCGCTACGGCAGCTGGGAGGCCGCCACCGAAGCGGTTCTCGACGCGAACGCCCGCATGCGCGCCGATGCGAGTCTCGCGGCCGGGCCGGTGATCTGACGTGCCGGCCCGTCCCGTCGCCCCGCCGGCGGGCGGCCTGGGCTGGGCGAACCTCGGCATGGACATCGTGTCCGTCAACCGCGTGCGAAGGCTTATCGGCCAGTACGGGGAGAAGTTCTTCGAGCGGATGCTCACCCCCGGCGAACTCGCCGACTGCCGTACCGCCGACGGGCTCGACATCCTGAGCCTGTGCGGCCGGATCGCGGCCAAGGAAGCGGCGTTCAAGACGTTACGGGTCCGCGGCAGGTTCCTGCCCTGGACCGACATCGTCGTACGGCGCTCCGAGGGCGGCTGGCCGCTCGTGGAGCTGCGCGGACCCGCGGCCGGCATGGCCCAGGAGTCCGGCATCTCCGAGATCACCGTGTCCATCAGCCACGACGTGGACTACGCGGTCGCGGTCGCCGCGCCGATCATCGCCCCCACCCCTTCCGTAACCAGCAGTAGGTAAAAGGAGAGCAATCATGGCCGACGGCCTGCAGACGGTGAAGAACTGGATCCTGGAGCGTCACCCGGAGCGCGACGACGTCGCCGCGGACCTCGACCTGATCGAGAACCGCCTCATCGACTCGCTGTCCTTCGTCGAGTTCGTCTTCCTCCTGGAGCAGGAGAGCGGCACGGCGATCCAGATGGAGACCCTGGAGGTCGACTCCATCCGCACCCTCGCCGCCATCGAGCAGCACTTCTTCGGCGCGAAGGTCGAGGTGGGACAGGCATGAGCCGCCGCCTCTTCACCTCGGAGTCGGTGACCGAGGGGCACCCCGACAAGATCGCCGACCGGATCAGCGACACCATCCTGGACGCCCTCCTCCGTGAGGACCCGTCCTCCCGCGTCGCGGTGGAGACCCTGATCACCACCGGCCAGGTGCACATCGCCGGCGAGGTCACCACCTCCGCGTACGCGCCGATCGCGCAGCTGGTGCGCGACGCCGTCCTCGACATCGGCTACGACTCCTCGGCCAAGGGCTTCGACGGCGCCTCGTGCGGCGTCTCGGTGTCCATCGGCGCGCAGTCGCCGGACATCGCCCAGGGCGTGGACACCGCGCACGAGGCGCGGGTCGAGGGCGATGGCGACGAGCTGGCCGCGCAGGGCGCCGGCGATCAGGGCCTGATGTTCGGCTACGCGTGTGACGACACGGCCGAGCTGATGCCGCTGCCGATCGCCCTCGCGCACCGGCTGTCCCGCCGGCTGACCGAGGTCCGCAAGAACGGCACCGTCCCCTACCTGCGCCCGGACGGGAAGACGCAGGTCACCATCGAGTACGACGGGGACACCCCGGTCCGTCTGGACACGGTCGTCGTCTCCTCGCAGCACGCCACCGACATCTCCGTCGAGGGCCTGCTGACCCCCGACGTGCGCGAGTACGTCGTGGAGCACGTCCTCAAGGAGCTGGTCGAGGAGGGCGTGACGCTGGAGTCCGACGGCTACCGGCTGCTCGTCAACCCGACCGGCCGCTTCGAGATCGGCGGGCCGATGGGCGACGCCGGACTCACCGGCCGGAAGATCATCATCGACACGTACGGCGGGATGGCCCGGCACGGCGGCGGCGCCTTCTCCGGCAAGGACCCGTCGAAGGTCGACCGGTCCGCCGCGTACGCGATGCGCTGGGTGGCCAAGAACGTGGTGGCCGCGGGTCTCGCCAAGCGCTGCGAGGCGCAGGTCGCGTACGCGATCGGCAAGGCCGAGCCGGTGGGTCTGTTCGTCGAGACCTTCGGCACCGGCGTCCTGCCGGACGAGCGCATCCAGGAGGCCGTGTCCGAGGTCTTCGACCTCCGGCCGGCCGCGATCATCCGCGACCTGGACCTGAAGCGCCCGATCTACGCGGCCACGGCGGCGTACGGGCACTTCGGCCGGGAACTGCCGGAGTTCACCTGGGAGCGCACGGACCGGGTGGAGCAGCTCAAGCGCGCCGCGGGGATCTGAGGGGAGCCGAGGAGATGCGTATCGCTGTCACCGGATCCATCGCGACCGACCACCTGATGACCTTCCCCGGCCGGTTCAGCGAACAGCTGATCGCGGACCGGCTCGAACAGGTCTCCCTGTCGTTCCTTGCCGACAACCTGGAGGTCAGGCGCGGCGGAGTGGCAGCGAACATCGCCTTCGGGCTCGGTGTGCTCGGCCTGCGCCCCGTCCTCGTGGGCGCGGTCGGCGCCGACTTCGAGCCGTACCGGGTGTGGCTGAAGGACCACGGTGTGGACACCGACTCGGTGCGCGTCAGCGAGTCGCTCCACACCGCCCGGTTCGTCTGTACGACCGACGAGGCGCAGAACCAGATCGCCACCTTCTACGCCGGGGCGATGTCCGAGGCCCGGGAGATCGGGCTGCGCGACGTGCTGGCCCGGTCCGGGCGGCTGGCGCTCGTCCTGGTCTCGCCGGACGACCCCGAGGCCATGCTGCGGCACACCCGCGCCTGCCGTGAGCTGGGGGTTCCGTTCGCCGCCGATCCGTCGCAGCAGCTGGCGCGACTGGACGGCGGACAGGTGCGGGAACTGGTGGACGGGGCGCGGTTCCTGTTCACCAACGAGTACGAGACGGCCCTGCTGACCGAGAAGAGCGGGTGGAGCGAGGCGGAGGTGCTGCGGCACGTCACCACCTGGGTCACCACGCACGGCGCCGCCGGGGTACGGGTCCGGGGTGAGGGCCGGACCACGCTGGAGGTGCCGGCCGTGCGGGTGGACGAGGCGGTGGACCCGACCGGTGTCGGGGACGCCTTCCGGGCCGGATTCCTGGCCGGGACGCTGTGGGGCGTGCCGGAGCGGTGCGCGGCCGAGCTGGGCTGCGCGATCGCCGCGACGGTCCTCGACTCCGTGGGTACCCAGGAGTACCGGCTGCGGCGCGATCCGCTCCTGGAGCGGATCCGGACGACGTACGGGGTGGGCTGCACGGCCACCCTGGTCACCCATCTGAGGGGGCTGTCATGAGCCACGGGCAGGAACGTGGGAGCGGTAGGCCCTCGCTGCGGGAAGAGCTGACGACTCGGGTCGTGGTGGCCGACGGGGCGATGGGCACGATGCTCCAGGCCGCCGATCCGACGCTGGACGACTTCACCGGACTCGAGGGCTGCAACGAGATCCTCAACATCACCCGGCCCGACATCGTGCGCTCGGTCCACGACGCGTACTTCGCGGTGGGCGTGGACTGTGTGGAGACCAACACCTTCGGCGCGAACCTCGCGGCGCTCGCCGAGTACGGCGTCGAGCACCTGGTCGCCGAACTGTCCGAGGCGGGCGCGCGGATCGCCCGCGAGGCCGCCGACGCGCACACGGCCGGGGACGGCCGGCCGCGCTGGGTGCTGGGCTCGATGGGCCCCGGCACCAAGCTGCCGACGCTCGGGCACGTGACGTACGAGCCGCTGCGCGACGCGTACGAACAGAACGCGGAGGGGCTGCTGCGCGGCGGGGCCGACGCCCTGCTCGTGGAGACCTCGCAGGACCTGCTCCAGACGAAGGCGGCCGTCATCGGCGCCCGCCGGGCGCTGGACTCGCTGGGCCGCGAGGTGCCGCTGATCGTGCAGGTGACCGTCGAGACGACGGGCACGATGCTGCTCGGCTCGGAGATCGGCGCGGCGCTGACGGCCCTGGAGCCGCTCGGCATCGACATGATCGGCCTCAACTGCGCGACCGGGCCCGCCGAGATGAGCGAGCACCTGCGCTATCTGGCGCGGCACGCGCGGATCCCGCTGTCGGTGATGCCGAACGCGGGCCTGCCGGTGCTGACGAAGGACGGCGCGCACTACCCGCTGTCACCGGACCAACTGGCGGACGCCCAGGCCGGGTTCGTACGGGACTACGGGGCCGCGCTGGTCGGCGGCTGCTGCGGTACGACGCCGGAACACCTGCGGGCGGTCGTGGAGCGGGTCCGGGGCGAGGCCGTGCCGGCCCGCACGCCGGTGGCCGATCCGGGCGCGTCGTCGCTGTACGGGCATGTGCCGTTCCGGCAGGACACCGCGTACCTGGCGATCGGCGAGCGGACGAACGCGAACGGGTCGAAGAAGTTCCGCGAGGCCATGCTGGAGGGCCGCTGGGACGACTGCGTCGAGATGGCCCGGGATCAGATCCGCGAGGGCGCGCACATGCTCGATCTGTGCGTGGACTACGTGGGCCGGGACGGCGTCGCCGACATGGCGGAGCTGGCCGGACGGTTCGCGACCGCCTCGACCCTGCCCATCGTCCTCGACTCCACCGAGCTGGGGGTGCTGCGGGCCGGCCTGGAGAAGCTGGGCGGGCGCGCCGTCATCAACTCGGTGAACTACGAGGACGGGGACGGGCCCGAGTCGCGGTTCGCGAAGGTCGCGGGCCTGGCACGGGAGCATGGCGCGGCGCTGATGGCGCTGACCATCGACGAGGAGGGCCAGGCCCGGACGGTCGAGAAGAAGGTCCGGATCGCCGAGCGGCTGATCGCTGACCTCACGGGGAACTGGGGGATCCGCGAGTCGGACATCCTCATCGACACCCTGACCTTCACGATCTGCACGGGCCAGGAGGAGTCGCGCAAGGACGGCATCGCCACGATCGAGGCGATCCGGGAGCTGAAGCGCCGGCACCCCGACGTGCAGACCACGCTGGGCCTCTCCAACATCTCCTTCGGGCTCAACCCGGCCGCGCGGATCGTGCTCAACTCGGTCTTCCTGGACGAGTGCGTGAAGGCGGGCCTGGACTCGGCGATCGTGCACGCCTCCAAGATCCTGCCGATCGCCCGCCTGGCGCCGGAGCAGGTCGAGGTCGCCCTCGACCTGATCCACGACCGGCGGCGGGAGGGCTACGACCCGCTGCAGCGGTTCCTCGAACTCTTCGAGGGCGCGACGGCCAAGTCGCTGAAGGCCGGCAAGACGGAAGAGCTGCTGGCGCTGCCGCTGGAGGAGCGGCTGAAGCGGCGGATCATCGACGGCGAGAAGAACGGCCTTCAGGCCGACCTCGACGAGGCCCTGGAGTCGCGGCCCGCGCTCGACATCGTCAACGACACGCTGCTCGACGGCATGAAGACCGTCGGTGAACTCTTCGGCTCCGGCCGGATGCAGTTGCCGTTCGTGCTCCAGTCCGCCGAGGTCATGAAGAACGCGGTGGCGCATCTGGAGCCGCACATGGAGAGAACCGCCGACGGCGAAGGGGGAGTCGGCAAGGGCACCATCGTGCTCGCCACCGTGCGCGGCGACGTCCACGACATCGGCAAGAACCTCGTCGACATCATCCTCTCCAACAACGGCTACAACGTCGTGAACATCGGCATCAAGCAGCCGGTCTCCGCGATCCTGGAAGCCGCCGAGGAGCACAGGGCCGATGTGATCGGCATGTCCGGTCTCCTGGTGAAGTCCACCGTGATCATGAAGGAGAACCTGGAGGAGCTGAACAGCCGCGGACTGGCCGCCGGCTATCCGGTGATCCTCGGCGGCGCCGCGCTGACCAGGGCGTACGTCGAACAGGACCTGCACGAGATCTACCAGGGCGAGGTCCGCTACGCCCGCGACGCCTTCGAGGGCCTGCGCCTCATGGACGCCCTCATGGCGGTCAAGCGCGGGGTGCCGGGCGCGACGCTGCCGGAGCTGAAGCAGCGGCGGGTGGCACGGCGTCCCGAGCAGACGGCGGACTTCGTGGACGTACGGGAGCGCGAGCCGGAGCCGGCCGGGCGCAGCGACGTGGCCGCGGACAATCCCGTACCCGAACCGCCGTTCCTCGGGACCAAGGTCGTCAAGGGCATCCAACTGGCCGACTACGCGTCATGGCTCGACGAGAGCGCCTTGTTCAAGGGGCAGTGGGGGCTCAAGGACAAGGACCTCGTGGAGTCGGAGGGCCGGCCGCGGCTGCGCGGCTGGCTGGACCGGCTGCAGACCGATCAACTCCTCGAAGCGGCCGTGGTCTACGGCTACTTCCCCTGTGTGTCCAAGGGTGACGTACTGATCGTCCTGGACGAGGACGGGGACGAGCGGACCCGCTTCTCCTTCCCGCGCCAGCAGCGGGGCCGCCGTCTCTGCCTGTCCGACTTCTTCCGGGGCGAGGACTCCGGGGAGATCGACGTGCTGGCCGTCCAGGTCGTCACGGTCGGCTCCCGGATCGGGGAGGAGACGGCGAAGCTCTTCGCCGCCGACTCGTACCGCGACTACCTCGAACTGCACGGCCTGTCCGTGCAGTTGGCCGAGGCCCTGGCCGAGTACTGGCACGCCCGGGTGCGCGGCGAGTGGGGCATCGCGGGTGGCGACCCGGCCGGCCTCGACGGGATGCTGCGCACCGAGTACCAGGGCTGCCGCTACTCGCTCGGCTACCCGGCCTGTCCCGACCTGGAGGACCGGGCGAAGATCGCCGCCCTGCTGCGGCCCGAGCGGATCGGGGTCGAGCTGTCGGAGGAGTTCCAGCTGCACCCCGAGCAGTCCACGGACGCGCTCATCGTCCATCACCCGGAGGCGAGTTACTTCAACGCGGGAGGCCGGCGATGAGCGTGACCACGACCCAGGCGGCGCCTCCGGCGCCGACCGCCACGGGCCCGACCTTCTCCTTCGAGTTCTTCCCGCCGAAGACCGACAAGGGCGAGCGGACCCTGTGGGACGCGATCCGCCGGGTGGAGGCCCTCGCGCCGGACTTCGTCTCCGTGACGTACGGCGCGGGCGGCTCCTCGCGGGACCGCACCATCGAGGTGACCAAGCGCATCGTCACCGAGACCACGCTGCGGCCGGTCGCCCATCTGACGGCCGTCGGGCACACGGTCGCCGAGCTGCGCGCGATCATCGGCGCCTACGCCGACGCCGGCGTACGCGACGTGCTGGTGCTGCGCGGCGACCCGCCGGGCGATCCGCGCGGCGCGTGGTACCCGCACCCGGACGGCTTCACGTACGCGTACGAACTCGTCGAACTCGTCCGGTCGTTGGGCGACTTCCGGATCGGCGTGGCAGCCTTCCCGGAGGGCCACCCGCGCTCCCCGGACCCGCGGAGCGACCTCGCGCACTTCGTCGCCAAGTGCAAGGCGGGCGCGGACTACGCGATCACCCAGATGTTCTTCGACCCCGAGGACTATCTGCGGCTGCGCGACCGGGTCGCGGCGGCCGGCTGCGACACCCCGATCATCCCGGAGATCATGCCGGCCACCGACGTACGGCAGATCCGGCGCTTCGCCGAACTGTCCGACGCGGCCTTCCCCGAGGACCTGGCGCACCGCCTGGAGGCCGCGAAGGACGACCCGGCCACGGCGTACCGCGTCGGCGTCGAGCACGCGGCCCGGATGGGCCTGAGGCTGCTCGACGAGGGGGCGCCCGGCCTGCACTACATCACGCTCAACAAGTCCACCGCGGCACGCGAAATCCACCGCACCGTCCTAGCGTCAAGGAGCTTCGTCCATGTCTGACACGGCGTTCACCGACTACAAGGTCGCCGACATCTCCCTGGCCGCCTTCGGCCGCAAGGAGATCACGCTCGCCGAGCACGAGATGCCGGGCCTGATGGCGATCCGCCGGGAGTACGCCGCCGCGCAGCCGCTGGCGGGCGCCCGGATCACCGGCTCGCTGCACATGACCGTCCAGACCGCCGTCCTCATCGAGACGCTGGTCGCGCTCGGCGCCGAGGTGCGCTGGGTGTCCTGCAACATCTACTCCACCCAGGACCACGCGGCCGCCGCCATCGCCGCCGCCGGCATCCCGGTCTTCGCCTGGAAGGGCGAGACGCTGGAGGAGTACTGGTGGTGCACCGAGCAGGCGCTGACCTGGCCGAACACGCCCACCGGCGGCCCGAACACGATCCTCGACGACGGCGGCGACGCCACGCTCCTCGTCCACAAGGGTGTGGAGTACCAGAAGGCGGGCGCCGTGCCCGACCCGTCGACCGCCGACAACGAGGAGTTCCGGGTCATCCTGGAGCTGCTGCGCGACACCGGCCTGGACTGGTCGACGATCGCCGACGGCATCCGCGGCGTGACGGAGGAGACCACCACCGGTGTCCACCGCCTCTACGAGATGCACCGCGACGGCGCGCTCCTCTTCCCCGCGATCAACGTGAACGACGCCGTGACGAAGTCGAAGTTCGACAACAAGTACGGCTGCCGGCACTCCCTCGTGGACGGCATCAACCGCGCCACCGACGTCCTCATCGGCGGCAAGACGGCCGTGATCTGCGGTTACGGCGACGTCGGCAAGGGCAGCGCCGAGTCGCTGCGCGGCCAGGGCGCCCGCGTGATCGTCACCGAGATCGACCCGATCTGCGCGCTCCAGGCCGCCATGGACGGCTTCCAGGTCGCCACCCTGGACGACGTCGTCGAGACCGCCGACATCTTCGTCACCACCACGGGCAACAAGGACATCATCATGGCGTCCGACATCGCCCGGATGAAGCACCAGGCGATCGTCGGCAACATCGGCCACTTCGACAACGAGATCGACATGGCCGGGCTCGCCAAGATCGACGGGATCGTCAAGGACGAGGTCAAGCCGCAGGTCCACACCTGGACCTTCCCGGACGGCAAGGTCGTCATCGTGCTGTCCGAGGGCCGGCTCCTGAACCTCGGCAACGCCACCGGCCACCCCTCCTTCGTGATGTCGAACTCGTTCGCGGACCAGACCCTGGCCCAGATCGAACTCTTCACGAAGACCGCGGAGTACCCGGTCGGCGTCTACACGCTGCCCAAGCACCTGGACGAGAAGGTCGCCCGCCTCCACCTCGACGCCCTCGGGGTCCGGCTGACCACACTGCGCCCGGAGCAGGCCGCGTACATCGGTGTCCCGGTCGAGGGTCCGTACAAGCCGGACCACTACCGCTACTGAGGCGCCATGCCCAGCGACTGTATCGACGGCGCCGCCGACCACCACGTCCTGGTGGACCCGGTCGTCACCGGAGTGTCCGATGACGACGAGGGCGGCGCGCGTGACCGCGACCGTGACCCGTGGCTCCCGGACCGTCTGCTGAAGACGGAACGCGACCTGCTGATGCCGCTGCTGCGCCGTACGCCCGAGGGGGCGTACGCCAACCGCACCGCCTGCCCCGGCTGGACCGCCCGGCAGGTGCTCGCCCACTGCGCGGCGGCGCTCGTCCGGATCGTCGAGGACCGGCTGGAGGAGGGCGTGTTCCTGCCCGACGCCAACGCCTCCGACGTGGCCGAACGCGAGGACTGGCCGCTCGGCCGGATCCTCGACGAACTGGAACGCGGCATGACCGAGGCGGGCCCGGTCATCGCCGAACGCGAGGACGGCCGGCTCGACGCGGTCGCCCTCGGCGAGTGGGTGCACGCCGGGGACGTCCGGGAGGCGTTCGGCGCCCCCGGCGCGTACTGCGGCGACGCGCTCGACCTCGCTCTGCCGCTGCTCTCGGTGACGAGCCGCAAGCGGGAGACCCCGCGGCTGGTCGGCGTGCTCGCCGGCCGGCCGGGCGAGGTGGCCCTCGGCAACTCCATCGAGGGCCGCGCCCCGGCCCGCTTCAACGGGGACGCCGCCACGCTGATCCGGATCTACTCGGGCCGGCCGCTGGTGCGCACCCGCTACGAGCTGACCGGCGCGACGGAGCAGGAACTCCTCATCTACCGCTGACCGGCGGGCATCGCCGGTACGTGGTGCGCGGTGCGCGGCGGGCCTGATCGCCGTGCGCCGCGGGCGAGTCGCGTACGGCGGGCGCTGTGCGCCGTGTGCGGTGCGGCGAGTCTCGCCTGCCGCGGGTGGTACGGCGGCTCCGTTCGCCGTGTACGGCGAGTGCCGCTCGCCATGGGTTGTCCGGCGAGTGCTGCTTCCGCTCGCCGTGAGTCGTACGGCGCGTTCTGTGCGCCGTACGCCGAGTGCCGGGCGCGCGTCGCCGCGTGCCCGGCCGTGTACCGAACGACGACCGCCGAGCCGCCGGTCGTCGGGCAGCCAGCGCCGACCGGCCTGTCGCCGGTCGCCGACACATCGGCGAGCCCCGGTCCAGGGTCTGTACGGGGGCCGGGCCGGGGCTCGTGTTCTTTCCCACGAGAGGAACCCCTTCCATGCCCAGCACGCTTGACCAGCTGCTGCGCGCCCAAGCGGCGTCGCGGCCCGACGAGACCGCGGTCGTCTTCGGCGACGACCATCTGAGCTTCCGCGAACTCCACGAGGGAGCCGCGGTCCTCGCCACGTACCTCCGCACTCTCGACGTCGCCGCCGACCAGCGCGTCGGGGTCTACGTCGAGCCGTCGCTCGAACTGGTGATCGGGGCGTGGGGAGTGGTGCTCTCCGGCGGGGCGTACGTCCCGCTCTCCCCGGAGTACCCCGAGGAGCGGCTCCGCTACATGATCGAGGACGGCGGCGCCCGGATCGTCTTCACCCAGGAGGCCTTCCGCGACCGCGTCACCGAACTCGCCCCTCCCGGCACCACCGTCGTCACCCTCAAGGACGCCGTCCAGCACGCCTGGCGCACGGCCGGCGACGAAGCGCCGCTGGACGACGCGGAGTTGGCGCCCACCCAGCTCGCCTACGTCATCTACACGTCCGGCTCCACCGGCAAGCCCAAGGGCGTCATGATCGAGCACCGCTCGATCGTCTCGCAGATGCTCTGGATGGCCTCCGAGCACCGGCTCGGCCCCGGCGAGACCGTCGTCCAGAAGACCCCCATGAGCTTCGACGCCGCCCAGTGGGAGATCCTCGCCCCCGGTGTCGGTGCCCGCGTCGCCATGGGCCCGCCCGGGGTCTACCGCGACCCCGAGGGCCTGATCGAGACGGTCCGGCGGCACGACGTGACCATGCTCCAGGGCGTCCCGACCCTGCTCCAGGCCCTCGTCGACACCGAGCGTCTCGCCTCCTGCACCAGCCTGCGCCGGGTCTACTCGGGCGGCGAGATCCTCTCCCGCAACCTCGCCGCCGCGCTCCTCGGCGAGCTGCCGGATACCGAACTGGTCAACCTGTACGGCCCCACCGAGTGCACCATCAACGCCTCGTCCTACACCGTCACCCGCGACACCGTCGCCGACGCCCCCGCCGCGATCCCGATCGGCAGACCCGCGCGCGACACCACCTTCCACATACGCGACGGCGAACTGTGCATCGGTGGCATCCAGGTCGCGCGGGGGTACCTGGACCGGCCCGAGCTGACCGAAGACCGCTTCGTGACCAGCGACGACGGCGAACGCTGCTACCGCACCGGCGACCTCGCCACCCTCAACGACGACGGCACCGTGCAGTTCGCCGGCCGCGCCGACAACCAGATCAAGCTGCGCGGCTTCCGCGTCGAACTCGACGAGATCGCCCTCGCCATCGAGGACCACGACTGGGTCCGCAACGCCGCCGTCATCGTCAAGAACGAGCCCCGCACCGGCTTCCAGAACCTCGTGGCCTGTGTCGAGCTGTCCCCGAAGGAAGCCGCCCTGATGGACCAGGGCAATCACGGCGCGCACCACCAGTCCAAGGAGTCCAAGCTCCAGGTCAAGGCGCAGCTCTCCAACGCCGGCGCGCTCGCCGACGCCGCCCTCGCAGGCCGCCCCGTGGTCGGCCTGCCCGGACGGACCCCGAGCGCGCGCACCCGGCGGGCCGTCTTCGCCCGCAAGACCTACCGCTTCTACGACGGCGGCCCGGTCACCCGCGCCGACCTGCTGCGGGTGCTCGCCCGCCGCCCGGAGGGCCTCGGCTCGCGCGCGCTCGGCACCCTGACCGCGGCCGACCTGGGCGAGATCCTGCGCTGGTTCGGCCAGTTCCACAGCGAGGAACGGCTGCTGCCGAAGTACGGCTACGCCTCGCCCGGCGCGCTGTACGCGACCCGGCTGTACGTGGAGGTGCGCGGCATCGCGGGCCTGGCGCCCGGCACGTACTACTACCACCCCGTCCACCACCGGCTGTACCTGATGGAGGCCGGCGCGGAGGAGGGCGAGCCGCTGGTCCGGTTCGGCTTCGAGGGCTCGTGGGAGGCCATCGAGCCGGTGTACAAGAACAACATCCGTGAGGTCCTGGAGATCGAGACCGGCCACATGGTCGGACTCTTCGAGGAGATCCTGCCGCCGCTCGGCCTCGACATCCGCCCGGTGCGCGGCGGCGAGGGCCCCACCGGCCTCGGCTTCTTCGACCTCGTCCCGTACGACGAAGAGTCGCCGGCCGACACCGGGACCGACCTCTACGTCCAGATCCACCCGGAGCGGATCGCGGGCCTGGAGGCCGGCCAATATGCCTACCAGAGCGGCGAGTTGACGCCGGTCTCCGGCGGGCTTGTGGACAAGAAGCACGTCATCGCCATCAACCAGGCGGTGTACGAGCGGGCCTCCTTCGGCATCACCGCCGTCGCCCGCGCCGACGCGCCCGACGCCGGCTGGCGCGCGTACATCGATCTCGGCCGCGCTCTCCAGAGGCTCCAACTCGGTGAGCACGGACTCGGGTTCATGTCCTCCGGCTACAGCTCGATGTCCGGCCACCCGCTGCCCGCCGCCCGCCGCATGGACGAGCTGCTCGACGCCGCCGGGCTGCCCACCGGCCCCTCGTACTTCTTCGTCGGCGGCAGGATCAGCGACGAACAGCGGCTCAGCGAGGGCATGTACGAGGACACCGTGCACATGCGCGGCCCCGCCGAGATGATCCGCGACGACCTCGCCAGGCACCTGCCCGACTACATGATCCCCAACCGGGTCGTGGTCCTCGACCGGCTGCCGCACTCCGCGAACGGCAAGGTCGACGTGCGCGCGCTCGGCGACCTCGCCGTCGTCAACGCCGGTCTGCACGGCCGCCCGCACGTCCTGCCGCGCACCCGCACCGAGGAGCGGCTGGCCGAGATCTGGGCGGCGGCGCTGAAGTACGAGGAGGTCGAGGCGGTCTCCGTACTCGACGACTTCTTCGAGTCCGGCGGCAACTCGCTGATCGCGGTCGCCCTCATCACGAAGATCAACCGCGAGTTCACCGGCGCCGGCCTGCCGCTGCAGATCCTCTTCGAGTCCCCGACCATCGAGAAACTGGCCCACCGCGTCGACGGCGCCGCCGCGGCCCCCGCCTCGCGGCTCGTCCGGCTCTGCGCGGAGGGCGCCCGCTCGCCGATCTACTGCTGGCCCGGGCTCGGCGGCTACACCATGAACCTGCGCCACCTGGCGGCGGCGGCCTGCGTCGACCGGCCGTTCTACGGGGTGCAGGCGCACGGCATCAACCGGGGCGAGGCCCCGTACGACACCATCCGCGAGATGGCCGCCGCCGACGTGGCCGCCATCCGCCGCCGCCAGCCGTCCGGCCCGTACACCCTGTGGGGCTACTCCTTCGGCGCCCGCGTCGCCTTCGAGTCGGCGCACCTCCTGGAGGAGGCGGGGGAGCAGGTGGAGAACCTGTTCCTGATCGCGCCCGGATCGCCGAAGGTGCGGGCCGAATCGGCTTCGGGCGGGGCCTCGTACGACAACCCGGGCTTCACTCAGATCCTGTACTCGGTCTTCGCGGGCGAACTCGCCGACGTGCCGGCCCGGGACGCGGAGTCGTTCGCGAAGTACGTGACCGTGCAGTTCCCGGCCCTGGAACCGGACTTGGTGGCCCGGATCATCGCGATCGTGGAGAAGACCTTCGACTTCACGTACAGCTTCAAGGAGCTGACCGAGCGGACGGTGTCCTGCCCGGTGACCATCTTCAAGGCGCGCGGGGACGACTACTCCTTCCTGGAGGGCACACGCGGCTGGTCGACGCGGCCGCCGACGGTGGTGGAGCTGAACGCCGACCACTACAGCCTGCTGCGGTCACCGGACCTGGCGGAGCTGGTGAAGAAGATCCACTACCGGTTGGGGAGGTAGCGGGCGGTCGCCGGGGCAACCCGTTCGGCCGTGGTGTGGGTGCGGGGCGGGGGAGCGGCTGCTGTGCTGGTGGCCGGTACCCCGCCCCGTTCCGTACGCCCCGGATCCGATCCGATCCGTACGTCTCCGGTCCGTACGCCTCGCCACCAGGAGCGCACCATGCCCGTGATCGTCACCATCGAGATCCCCGGCGGCAGCGAGGAGCTCTACCGCCGCACCCACGACAAGATCACCGCCGCGCCGTGGTTCCCGACGCCCGGCTTCCTCGCCCACGCGGCGGGCCCGGACGGCACGGGCGGCTTCCGGGTGATCGACTTCTGGGACTCGGTGGAGGCGTTTCAAGCGTTCGAGCGGAAGGCGCGGCCGATCTACGAGGAGATGGGGATCGGCGGGGTCATTCCGAGGGTCGACGAGGCGGTGGAGGTGGTGGTCCCGCCGCGCGGGTAATCGCGTTGCGGGGCAGGCGGGTTCGCGTCCAGGGTGACCGTCATGACCACCGAACCCACCGAACCCACCGACTCCGCGGAGTCGACGGCGGCGACGGCGACGACGACCGGCTTCACGGCCGACCTCTTCGCGTCCGACGGCTGTCTGAAGGCCATCCCGCGCCGGCCGGCCCGCCGCACCGCGCTGCTCGACCATCTGGCCGCCACCCTCTTCGAGCCGGCCCGCGCCTACACGGAGCGCGAGGTCAACGAGGCCCTGAAGACCGTGCACGACGACTTCCCGGCGCTGCGCCGCCACCTCGTCACCGGCGGCCAGCTCACCCGTACGAAGGACGGCTCGGCCTACCACCGACAGCAGCGGACCGGCCCCCTGGCGGGAGCGACCCCCACCGCGCCGTGAGCGCGGCGGCCCTGGCCGGCCTGCTCGCCGGCTTCGGCATCGCGATCCCGGTCGGCGCGGTCGGCGCCCTGCTCGTCGCCCTCACGGCCCGCGCCGGCTGGCGTACGGGCGCGGGCGCGGCCCTCGGCGTCGCCACGGCGGACGGCGTCTACGCCCTCGTGGCGGTGGCGGGCGGTTCCGCCCTCGTCCCGCTCCTCACGCCGGTGACGGCCCCCATGCGGCGGGTGTCGGCGGCGGTCCTGGTGGCCCTCGCGGTCCGGGCGGCCTGGACGGCGGTACGCGCGTACCGCGGGGACCCCCGGATCGCCCCCGGTCCCGGTCCCGGTCCCGGCTCCGGCACGACGACCCCGCTCCGCGCGTACCTCACCTTCCTGGGGATCACGATCCTCAACCCCATGACGGTGATCTACTTCGCCGCCCTCGTCCTCGCCACGGGCCCCGACGCACCCGCCACCCCCGCCACCCGCACCGCCTTCGTCCTGGCGGCCTTCCTCGCCTCCGCGACCTGGCAACTCTTCCTGGCCATGGGCGGCACCCTCCTCGGCCGCACCCTGACGGGCCCGCGCGGCCGCATGGCCACGGCCCTGACGTCGAGCACGCTGATCGTGGTCCTGGCGGTGCGCCTGGTGACGTAGAGGGCGATCAGAGACGTTCCAGTTCCTCCAGGAACTCGAAGTCGAGGAAGTCCTCGGCGTTGTCCTGGAGCCACTGGAACGCCCGCGCGCGATCGTTCTCGATGTCGATGTCGATGTCGATGTCGATGGCGGCCAAGTTCTTGGGCACGGAGCCTCCTCGTCCGATGTCAGTGGTCGGACCGATGATTTTCCCACCCCGCGGCGGTCTATGGATCTGAAACCATCGCGCACGTCGACCGAGCAGCACACCACGGAACGAGGAACCGCCATGCGAACCCTGATCACTTCCGCCTTCGTCTCGCTCGACGGCGTCGTCGAGGCACCCGGCGGCGAGCCCGGCTACCGGAACTCCGGGTGGACCTTCAAAGACGTCGAGTTCCTTCCCGAGGCGTTCGCGATCAAGGGCGAGGAGCAGAAGGAGGCCACGGCGATGCTGCTCGGCCGAACCAGCTACGAGGCGTTCAGCCAGGTGTGGCCGGAGATGGCGGACTTCGCCGACTACAAGGAGATGCCGAAGTACGTCGTCTCCACCACCCTCACCGACGACGACCTCGTCACGAACTGGGGCGAGACCACGATCCTGCGCTCCCTCGACGAGGTCGCCGCGCTGAAGCGGACCGAGGGCGGCCCGATCATCGTCCACGGCAGCGCCACCCTGAACCAGGCCCTCTCCGACGCCGGCCTGATCGACCGCTACCACCTGCTCGTCTTCCCGCTGCTTCTCGGCGCGGGCAAGCGGCTCTTCAGCACCACGGACAAGGACACCCAGAAGCTGAAGCTGGTCGCCCACGAGGCGTACGCGAACGGCCTCCAGAAGCAGATCTTCGACGTCGTCCACTGAGCCGGGCCCGCGGGCGTAGTCTCGGCCTCGGGCGGAAGTCGGACCAGGGGAACGGATCAGGGGGATCTCAGCCGTGTCCAGCACGTCCAGCACATCCCGAGGGTCGTGGCCGGTGATCCTCGGCCTCGCGAACCTGCTTGGCGCCTACATCGCCTACGACGCGCTCCTGATCCCGCCGGCGGGCATCTGGGACGACCACAATCTGACCGGCATCTCGGTCGCGTCGCTGCTGCTGATTCTGCTGGGTCTCGGCACCGCGCTGATCACGCTGATTCCGGTGCGCCGGCGGAGACTCGGCTACGGGTGGCTGGTCCCGCCCGTGTTCTTCCTCGTGGCGGGCGTGGCGAGGCTCTGGTACATCAACGACGTTTATCCGGTGGGTCCCGGCGGCTGATTCCCGGCGGCTGAGCGTATGTGTGAAGCGGCGGGAATCAGCCCTCCGCGGGCCTGATGTTCTGGTTGTGGTGGAAGACGTTGTCCGGGTCGTACGTCGCCTTCACGGCGGCCAGCCGGTCGTAGTGGCCGCGGTAGGTGGCCCGGACGCGTTCGTCGCCCTCGTCCGCGCCGATGAAGTTGACGTACGCGCCGCCCATCGAGTGCGGGTGCAGCGCGTCCCAGTAGCCGACGGCCCAGTCGCGGATCACGCCCGCGTCGGCCGGCTCGGGGCTGATGCCGGCGATCACGCCGGACCAGGTCGCGTCCCGGTACGCCCAGGCGGTGTCCATGGGCCCGGGGCGGTGCGCCGCGCCGTCCACCGGATACAGGTGCATCGTGGACAGGTCGGTCGGCATGCTGTCCAGGAACGAGCCGTGCACGTCGATCGCGCCGTCCGTGATCCGGTCGAAGAAGTCGCCGCGCCAGTACCACTGGAGTCCCTTCGGGATCAGTCCGTCGAAGGTCGACTGGATCGCGGGATACGGGACGGGGGCGGCGAAGTGGAAGACGGGCGGCGCCGGTTCGGACACGTCCGCGAACGTATTCGTCAGGCTGTCCTCGTCCGCCACGCCCGTGTAGCACCAGACCACGCCGCACATCTTCTTCCCGTGGATCTCCTCCGGGAACGGCGGCCCGGGCGGGACGGCGAGCAGCGCGAAGAATCCGTACAACTCCTCGGGCGCGCCCGGCAGATACTCGCGGTACCAGCGCAGGACGGCGTCCAGGTTCGCCGGATCCCACAGCGTGACGGCGAGGCCGACCGTGTCCACCGGATGCAGGGCGTACGTGAAGGACGTCACCACTCCGTAGTTCCCGCCGCCGCCCCGCAACGCCCAGTAGAGCTCCGGGTGTTCGTCCGCCGAGGCGGTCACGACGGAGCCGTCGGCGAGGACGACGTCCGCGGCGAGGAGGTTGTCGATGGTGAGTCCGTACGCCCGGGTCAGGTAGCCGTGCCCGCCGCCCAGGGTCAGTCCGCCGACGCCGGTCGTCGACATGATCCCGGCGGGCGTCGCGAGCCCGAAGCCGTGCGACTCGTGGTCCAGGTCGCCGAGTTGGCTGCCGCCGCCGACCATCGCCGTCCGGGCCGCCGGATCCACCCGTACCCACCGCATCGCCGACAGGTCCACCATCAGCGCCCCGTCGACCAGACACAGCCCGCCGCCGCTGTGCCCTCCGCCGCGCACCGACAGGTCGAGGCCGCCGTCGCGGGCGAACCGTACCGCCGCCCGTACGTCCGTCGTGTCCGCGCACCGGGCGATCGCCGCCGGCCGGCGGTCGATCATGGCGTTGTAGATCTCCCGGGCGCCGTCGTAGGCGTCGTCGCCGGGTGCGATCACCTCGCCGCGCATCTGTTCGCGCAGCGTCTCGTAGGTCGTGCCGCTCGTACCGCCCATGACTCCTCCAGGGCACCCCTGTCGGACGGCCGCGCTACGTCTCCAGTCTCCCTCCGTCCCGTACGCTCCGCGAGCGCGTCGCACGAGGTGCCCCCGCCGCCGCTGCCCGAGGAGGCGCACGGACCGGGCGGCACCGGCAAATCGGCGCGGACCATGGTGCGTTGATGCAGCCTGCCCCGCCCGCGCCGATAGCGCCGAAGGACATCCGGCCCGGCCGCCACTGGTACGGCACGGCGGCCGCCGTCGCTCTCGTCCTGACCGTGCTGGGCGTGGTCCTCGGAATGAACGCGGTCTCCGGCGTGGCCGACGCGGTGGACGACGGCGATCAGTTCGCCAACGGCGAGACCGTCACCGTGCGGCTCGGACCGGACAGCGACAAGTCGGTCTGGATCAGTGATCCGGGCCCGGGGTTCCACTCGACCTGCGTCATCACCGGGCCGGGCGACCCGAAGGTCACCGCTCCGGGCATCGACGTCTTCCTCACCTACGGCCAGACCTGGAACCCGCGCTACGCCATCGAGGTCACGCGAACGGGTGACTACGCGCTTACCTGCCAGGCACCGGAACCGGCCCGGTACGCCGTCGGGGAATCCGGCGGCTTCCTCTCCCTCGCGGGCAGGCTGATGGTGGCCGTCCTGCTCACGGGCCTCGGACTCGTCGCCTGCGTCGTCATCGTCGTCGTGACCGCCCTCCGCCGCCGCGGCCACCGCGAGCGGCTGCTCGCCGAGCGTCACGCGGCTGCCGCCGCCGGTCAGCCCGCGCACCCCGCGCACCCCGCGCCGGCCTCCGGCGGACGGTGACCGTCCCCCGTACCCCGGCCGTATCCCGGCCGTATCCCGGTCGAACCCAGGTCGAACCTCGGTCGCAGGCGGGCGTCATCCGGCGGTTCCGGCCGGAAATCCGGGTTGTGGCGACCACCGGAGCGAGTGCTACGTTGATCCGCTTTGTTCCGATCGGAAGGAAAGCGAATGGACGTTCCCTCCTTGCACCGCCGGTTCCTCGACGACGTGCTTCCCCGGATCCGGGAGGACGCGCGCGTGGCCGGTGTGGCCGTCACCGGGTCGTTCGTGGGAGGCCGCCCCGACGTCTACTCGGACGTGGACCTGATCGTGGTCGTCGACGACGACGCGCACGACGCGGTCATGCGCGAGCGGCTCGCGCTGATCGGCTCCTGGACCTCCCTGGTGGTCGGCTTCACCGGGGAACACGTCGGCGAGCCGCGCCTGATCATCACCCTCGTGGGGCCGCCGCTGCTGCACGTCGACTTCAAGTTCGTCCGGGCCTCCGACTTCGCCGAGCGGATCGAGGACCCGGAGATCCTCTGGCAGCGGGACGACGTCCTGGCCGCCGCGCTCGCCGGGCACCCGCCGGCCCCCGCGGGACTCGACCTCCAGTGGATCGAGGACCGGTTCTGGGTCTGGGTGCACTACGGCGCCACGAAGCTCGGCCGCGGGGAGCTCTTCGAGGCCATCGGCTTCCTCGGCTTCGTGCGCGACGCCGTGCTCGGCCCGCTGGCCGCCCGCCAGGCCGGCGCGCCGCCCCGGGGCGTACGGCACCTGGAGAGCGTGGCGCCCGAGGAGGCGCGCGAGCTCCAGGCGACGCTGTGCGGCTACGACCGCGACGAGGCGGGACGGGCGATGCTCGCCGCCGTCGACCTCTACCGCCGGTGGTCGGGCGGCGGCGAGGGCGCGGCCGTCAAGCGGCACCACCACGCCGAGGAGCTGGCCGTGGCCTACCTCCAGGACGTGATCGACCAGGGCCGCTGACCCCGGCGCCGGCGCTGAGGGGGCGAGAGCCCCACGCACGCACGACGCACGCACGACGGCCCGCCCCGGAACAGGGGCGGGCCGACATGCGTGCGTGCGTCGTGCGGAGCCCGTCGTACGTGCCGTACACGGACCGGGCGCGACTACTTCAGCGCGGAGAGCGCGGCCTCGTAGTTCGGCTCCTCGGCGATCTCGTTGACGAGCTCCGCGTGCAGGACCTTGTCGTTCTCGTCGAGGACGACGACGGCGCGGGCGGTGAGGCCGGCCATCGGGCCGTCGGCGATCGCGACACCGTAGTCGGTGTGGAACTCGCGGCCGCGCAGGGTGGAGAGCGTCTTCACGTTGTCCAGACCCTCGGCGCCGCAGAAGCGGGCCTGGGCGAACGGCAGGTCGGCGGAGATGCACAGCACGACGGTGTCGGCCAGCTCGGCGGCCTCCGTGTTGAACTTGCGTACCGACGCGGCACACGTCGGGGTGTCCACGCTCGGGAAGATGTTGAGGACCTTGCGCTTGCCCGCGAAGTCCTTCAGCGACTTGTCCGCGAGACCCTCGCCGACCAGGGTGAACGCGGGCGCCTCGCTGCCCGGGGTGGGCAGGGTGCCGTCGACGGTTACGGGGTTGCCCTTGAGCGCGACCTGCGCCATGAGGTGTCTCCTTACGAATGAATGGTGTCATCGTCAACAGCTGTCGACCCCCCGATCGTATTCCGCGGCGGCGAAGCCCCGCCGACGGCGGCACGGCGGGCCGGGGGCGCCGAACCCCTGTTCCCGCCCGCACCGGCTCCGTACGCTCGCCGCATGAACGAGATCACCGCGCGCCTCACGGCCGCCGCCACCCCCTCGGCCCCGTCCCTCGTCCTGCGGCCCTGGTCCCCGGAGGACGCGCCCGCCCTGGTCGGCTGCGGCGAGGACGCCGAGCTGCGCCGTCGTACGACCTTCGCGGTGAACGACGAGGCCGACGCCGACCGTTGGATCCGCGACAGCGAGCGGGGCTGGCAGGAAGGCAACCGCTTCGCGTTCGCCGTCCTCGAAGTCGAAGAAGGCGGCGGGGCGGGGCAGTTGGCGGGCCAAGTGGTGCTCAAGGGCGTCACCCCGGGGTCGTCGACCGCCGAGGTCGGCTACTGGACGGCGGCCCGGGCACGTGGGCGCGGGGTCGCCCCGCGGGCCGTGGCGGCGGTGACGGAGTGGGCGTTCGCGACCTTCGGCGAGGGCGGGGTCCAAGGCGCGGTCGAGGGGGGCGGTCTGAAGACTCTCGAACTCCTCCACCAGGTCGACAACGTCAACTCCTGCCGGGTCGCCGAGAAGTCCGGCTTCGCCCTGCGCGCGATCCTCCCGGCGTCCCCGCCCGCCTACCCGAACGACGGCCACCTGCACGTCCTGGAGCGGTGAGGCCGGTGCGGCCGATGCGAGCGCGCGTGACCTTTCTGCCGATGTCCGAGGGCGGCCGCAGAACCCCGGCGATGAGCGGCATCCGGCCTCGGCTGAAGGTCGGAGACCGCTTCACCAGCTGCATCGTCCGGTCCAACATCGGGGACGACGTGTTCCTGCTGGGACAGGAGTACGAGGTCGAGCTGGAGCTGGTCTTCCGGCCGGGGAACCGGGACGCGCCGGCGCCCGGCGATCCGGTCGAGCTGTTCGAGGGCGGCAGACGGATCGCGACCGGCCGGCTGAAGGCCTGACCGGCCGCGTGGCCGGTCACGTGTTCGGTCGGGCCGTCGGTCACAGCGCGGCGCGGTACGCCTCCAGGCGCTCGGCCACGTCCTCCGGGTGGGCGAGCATGGGGCTGTGGTCGCCGGGCATCTCGTCCGGCTCGATGCCGAGGCGTTCGGCGACCACCGCGCGCAGGAACGGGGCCGGGAAGAAGCGGTCGCCGGAGGACAGCGGGAACCGGGTCGGCACGTCCGGCCACGCGTCGACCGCCGCGGCATGGATCAGTACGTACGTCGCCATGTCCCGATCCTCTCCCACCCCGGGCCTGCCGGAGGGGAACTTCCGCACCCGGGACAAGAGGCGGCGGACGTAGCGCCGCCGAGCGGGCCGGCGAGGGCGGCTCCGCCGGGAACCGGGCTATCGGCGGTAGCGCTCCGCCACCGCCGCGAAGGCCTCCTTGGGCTCCCACTCCATGTCGGGGTAGGTGCGGCCCCGGCGTCCTTCGAGGAGTTTGACGATGCCCAGGCCGGCCCGGTCCAGGTCGTCGCGGGGGTCGCCGTCCGGGCGGTGCGGATAGCCGGGCAGGGCGAAGAGGAACACGAAGGCGCTGTCCACACCCTCGGTCTCGAAGATTTCCAGCAGTTCGCCCAGATATGCGGCCTGGCCGGCCTCGTCGCGCTCGTAGACGCCGTCCAGCCGCACGGGGTCCTTGGTCTCCGGGTCGTGCTCGACCACTTCGAGGACGCGTCCGCCGCGGTCGCCCGCGCCGCGGTACGCCGCCGTGCCGAAGCCGGTGATGGCCAGCGGCTTCGGGCCCCGGGCCAGGGTGCGTACCGCCTCCCGGAACCGGTCGGCGACCTCGGCGGAGCGGATCAGCTCGTACGTGACGAAGTCGAAGGGCGTCCAGTCGACCTGCTCGAACTGGATGGCCGCGTAGGTGAGTTCGCCCTCGAAGCGCTCGCGGATCGAGGCCGCCGCCTCGCCGAGGAACGCGTTCACGCGGACGCCGAGCGCCCGCATCTCCTCGGCCCGCCGCTCGGGCCGGCCCATCAGCCGTTCGACCCGCTCCTCGGGGCTCTCGCCGGGCAGGAAGCCGGGGTTCATCACGCTCAGCTCGACCCCCGCGACGAACACGACCGCGGCTCCCCGCCGCCGGATCCGTTCGGCCCGCTCGGCGCAGTCGCGGAAGAGGGCGAGGATCCGCTCCGGTTCGAGTTCGAGCGGGTAGGGCGAGAACCAGATCTCCAGGCCGAGTCCGGCGGCGGCGACGGCGGCCGACTCCAGCCGGCCGGGGTCGCCGCCGATGATCTGGACCGCGTCGCAGTGCAGGTCGTCGCGGATGATCGCGAGTTCGCGCCGTACCACGGCGGGGTCGAAGTGCTCGCGGGAGTTCCGGCCGTGCGTGACGAAGCCGGTGTCGTAGGTCATTCCTCTGGCGCGCATGGTGCCGCCCCTTCTTCTCGTCTCGTCGATCGTCTCGGGTGGGTCGAGGCTGACACGAAAAGATGCGCGCACGCAAGATTTCTCGAACGAAAGATTGCTGGCGCGCAAGTTTGCGTGCGCGCAGTCCGCTGTGGAACGCTGACGCGCATGACGACACCACCGCCGGGACTGCGGGAGCGGAAGAAGCGGGCCACCCGCGAGGCGCTGCGCGAGGCGGCCCTGCGGCTGGCCGTGGAGCGCGGGCCGGACCGGGTGCGGGTGGAGGACATCGCCGAGGCGGCCGGGGTGTCGCCGCGTACGTACAACAACTACTTCGCCAGCCGCGAGCAGGCGATCGTCTCCGCCGTGACCGCCGACCGGGACGCGCGGATCGCGGCGGCGGTCGCCGCCCGGCCCGCGGACGTACGGCTGGCCGACGCCGTCACCGACGCGGTGGTCGAGCGGTTCACGCACGCCGGCGAGCACGAACAGCGCGCCCTGCTGCTGATCACCACCAACGCCGCGCTGCGCGACGCGTTCCTCGACGCCACCGCCGGCATCGAACCCCCGCTCGCGGCCGTCCTCGCCGAACGCCTCGCCGTACGCCTGGGTGAACGCCTGGGCGGTGACGCCGAAGCGCCCACGGCCCGGGTGCTCGCGGCGAGCGTGGCCGCGGCCGTCCGTATCGCGCTGGAGGGCTGGCTGCGGCCGGCCGGGGACACGGAGGCGGGCGAGGGTCCTACCGCCGGGGGACTGGTCGTCCCCGCCGGCTCGCCGGCCGACCGGCTCCGCGCGGCACTGGCCCCGCTCGCGCCCGCGTTCGACGCCGCCGAGCGCGGCTGAGCGCGGCTGAGCGCGACTGAACCGGGGCGTCGGCACCTCGAATTTCTCGAATGCGTGTTCATGCGAAGATCCACGCATGCTCCGGCGCTTTCTCTACGTTTCGGCCGCGCTCCTGGGGGCCGCGTTCGCCTTCGGCTCCGCCGTGCTCGGCGACTGGGCCGACGAGAACCAGTACCTCTGGGTGAGTCGGGCCTGTGTCCTCGGCTTCGTGGGTGGGTTCGCGGTGGCGGCGGGGTGCGCGGCGTTCGCCGTCCTGCCCCGGCGCTGGCTGCGGCACGTGTTCCCCCAGCCGGGTGAGGGGCAGTACGACGTGATCGCGCGCCGCAGGAAGCTTCCTCCGATCGACGGGCGGGGGGCAGGGGTGGCCGCCGCGCCGTTGATGACGGCGGGCACGCGGCCGAGGCGGGGAGGGAAGCCGAGTCCCGGGCCCAAGCCCAGGCAGGGGTCGAAGGAGCCGGTCTCCTGGGGCGAAGTCGCGTTCGTGGCCGGAAGCAGCTGGCTGGTCACCGGTGCCGGATACGGCCTCCTCGCCGCCTTCGACGAGCCCGGTCTCCCCTTCGCGCCCCTCCTCGTCCTCTCGCTGGGCCAGTGGGTCGGACAGCGGCACCGCGACTGGGCCGCCGCCTCCGCGGCGGCCGTCGTCGGCGTGGGCACGCTGCTCGTCCTGCTCGATCCGCTGCGGAACGACCTGGGCCGCTTCCTCGGCGACGCCCTCACCGTGGGATCCGGGGCGACGACCGCGCTGATCGCCTTCGCCCTCGTCCAGCGCCGCCGCGCACGGACGGCCCGCTGACGTCACGGACCGCCCGCCGACGCCATGGACGGACCGTTTCAGCGGGGGCGGGAGGGCGGACCGTCGAACCGGGCCCAGATCGGCGTCCAGCCACGGGTGTACAGCACGACGTTGCCGTCCCGCTGCATCCATAGCGACGCCTGCGAGGCCGGCGATGTACGTGTCCGGCCCGAGGCACTCGCCCGGGGCGAGGTAGTCGTGGTAGCTCCAGCCCTGTGCCCGCATGTCACCGGCCGTTCGGCGCTCAACAGCACGTCAACGGCGGATAGATGGGATGACGTCGACCATTTCGGCGGGAGCGGGGGGCCGCTGTCACACATCGGGCCGCTGCCCGGTCCTAGGGGACGACCGGACGGCGTGCCCCATGGCGCCGATCCGTCACCGGTCGAGAACGCTCTCAAAGGGGAGAACACCATGAGCCATGTCCACACCGCACACCCCGGCGCGACGGGGCATGACGAACTCGTTCCGTCGCGCTACGCGCTGAAGGTCGGCGACATCGACGTCACCGTGATCAGCGACGGCGTCCTGCCGATCACCACCTCGACGCTGGCCGCCAACGTCGAGCGGGCCGAACTGGACGCCTGGCTCAAGGACATGTACCTGCCGCAGGAGGTCTGCGACTGGCCCCTGAACGTGGCCGTGGTGCGCAGCGGCGACCGCACCATCATCGTCGACTCCGGTCTGGGCACGGAGTTCCCGGGCTTCCCGCGCGCCGGTCAGCTGGCCGCACGCCTGGACGCCGCCGGCATCGACCCGGCGTCCGTGACCGACGTGGTCCTCACCCACCTGCACATGGACCACGTCGGCGGCCTGCTCGTCGAGGGTCTGCGGGGCCGGCTCCGAAAGGATGTCCGCGTCCATGTGGCCGCCGCCGAGGCCGAGTTCTGGGGCACGCCCGACTTCACGAAGACCGTCATGCCGGGCCCGGTGCCGGACGTGCTGCGGCAGACCGCGTCGCGCTTCCTGGACGTGTACCGCGGCCGGCTGCGGACGTTCGAGAAGGAGTACGAGGTCGCGCCCGGCGTGGTGATGGAGCGCACCGGCGGCCACACCCCCGGCCACAGCATCATCCGCCTGGAGTCGGGCGGCGACCGTCTGATGTTCGCCGGTGACGCCGTGTTCCAGACCGGGTTCGACAAGCCCGACTGGCACAACGGTTTCGACCACGACCCCGAGGAGGCCATCCGGGTCCGGCACCGCCTGCTGACCGAGCTGTCGGAGACCGGCGGCCAACTGCTCGCCAGCCACCTGTCGTTCCCGTCCGTCTGCCACGTCGGCGCCGACGGCGACACCTTCCGCGTCGTCCCGGCCGTCTGGGACCATTGATCCGACGCACCGGAGCCGTCGGCCGACCGGGGCACACGCCCCGCCCGGCCGACGGCTCCGGCGGCTCTCCCGGCCCGGTCGGACCGCCCGGTCAGCCGTTCGGCAGGTGCACGCTCCCGTACAGGGTCCAGTGATCCGAGTTCCCCGTGGTGGCGGAGACGGCGCAGTCGGAGACGGGCGCGTTCCTCGGCGAGAAGATGTAGTCCAGCTTCCGGGTGGGGTGCCCGTCGACCCCGTTGGCCGTCGGCTTCCCGGTGCGCAGCGCGTTCGGATCGCCGCCCTGCCCGCATTCCTGGTACCGGTCGTAGACCACGTTCAGCGCCGTGCTCGGGCCGCCCGCGTTCACATCGGCCTCGGGGTACGGCGGTACGAGGTTGAAGTCGCCGCCGAAGACGACCCGGTAGCCCCGGTCCTCGTACGACCGGGTGATCTCGACGAGCTTCCGCGCCTGCTCCTCGCGGTACGTGCCCTTCGGGTCGTCCTCGTCGTAGCCCGAGCTGAGGTGCGCCGAGCAGGCCGCGAGGCCCCGGTCCGGCATGACGGCGCAGACCGCCGTGCGCTTCTCGAACGACGGGGAGGGCAGGTCGTGCCGCTTGTACCAGGCGTTGGAGTCCGGGACGGCGATGGCCACCCCGTACGCACCGCGGTCGGCGACCGGCTGGTCGTACTTGTCCGTGATGGCGCACTGCTTCTGGACCAGCGGCCCGCCGGACCCCTGCTGGTGGATGGGCGCGAAGCGGACGTCCCAGCCGCGTCCGGTCCCGCCCTCCAGAACGGGCTTCTCCAGCATCCACTCGACGCGTTTGGCGTGCTTCTCGCAGAACTCCTGGAAGAAGATCACGTCCGGCAGCTGTCCGTTGCCGGGGCTGTGCAGCCGGGCCTGGATCCCGTCGGTCAGCTCGGCGTAGCCGGCCAGCCCTCCGCTCCAGGCACACTGCTTGGCGTTGGCGCAGACGTTCCAGGTCATCACATTGACCTGGCCGGCCGGCGCGGCGGTGGCGGCCGGCGGGACCTCCCACTCGTCGGCCGAACCCGTCTCGTTCGCCACGGGCTCCAGAACGAACTTCTCCCAGGACGCGATCTGGGTGGCGCGCGAACGCAGCAGCCCGTCGCCCGTCGCGCTCAGGTCGGCGGAGACGTACGTCAGCTCCGTGTCGGTGGCGTTCTCCTTCGCGCCGAGGGCCACCACGACCGAACCCGCGGGGGACCCGGCCGGCGGGACGTCGGTCAGGTACTGCGGGGTGAACTGCTGCCACTGCCCCAGCCGCACACCGCGCGCCCGCAGCATCCCCGTCCGCGGGTCGGCGTCCGAGAACTCCGAGGAAGCGAAGAAGCCCGTGGCGATGAACCGCAGGCCGATCGTCTTGGCGGCGTGGTTGGTGTGGAGCGTGAAGAGCTCCCACTTCTTCGGGGCGACGCCCTGAGCCCGCAGACTCCACTCGTACTTGTCGTCGGTCTCGCTCATGCCGACGGACACGTACTTGCCGTTCACCACCGACTTCAGTGCCCACTTCTGGCCTGACGACTTGGCGACGGCATCGGCGTCCTCGGATATCTCCGTCGCGCCGGCCGGTGTGACGGTCAGCGTGTTGATCCCGACCAGCAGCGCGCACAGCGCTGCCAGCAGTCCGATGAGACGACGCATGGCATCCCCTCCTTCATCGTGTGCGGTCGCACGCGTCCTCGCGTGCGTTCACGTCGTACGACCGGGAGAGGGGTGCCCCGGCGGAGCGGGCGCGGAGGCGGCGGCCTGAAGTGCCGCCGGGCGTACGGCCGATACCTCGGCCCATGGTCCGCGTCCGGGCTGCTCCTCGACACCGGTCATGGGGAACCCACCCCATGATCATCTCCACGGTCGCGAAGGGGGATCTTACCGGCGACTGACAGGGACATGTCGGGCCGGAAGGTGGCGTGCGCACCGCGTTCGGGCCGGTCATCGCGACCGAATGGGCAACCACTTGCCCAGCTCGATGGTCATGTCAGTGCCACCTGCCTGGCGGGTGGCCTTGTCGGCCGCGCTTCGGGACGCCCCCGAGGCGCTCGAACATGGGAACAGCTTCATGCGCCACCGCACCAAGATGACCGCCCTCGCCGGCGCCCTCGTCCTGCCCGTTCTCGCGATTCCGACAGCCGCCCACGCGGACGTCTTCTCGGGCGACATCCAGATCACGAAGGTGGTCGTCAACGGGGGCAAGGACATCGTCCTGGGGACCACGGACGTCAAGACGTTCACCATCGCGGTGACCGCCACGGACAACTCGGGCATCAGGACCGAGTTCACCTACCCGGTCATGTGGAACACGCCCCTCAAGAACGGCGACTACTACGGTCTCCTGGTGCCCGAGAACGTTCTCGGGAAGTGCGTGCGCCAGAGCTTCACCACGGCCACCTGCACGTACACGATGAAGATGAATCCGCGCATCCACCCCCAGGACAACTCCACGGCCGGGACCTGGGCCGTGCGCGCCGACGTCCAGGCCAACGACGGTGACTACTTCACCAAGGACTCCGCCGCCAAGGTGAAGGTCCTGCGCTACGCCAAGCTGACCGCCAACGCGTCGCCGGAACCGGTGAAGAAGAACCAGACGATCACCGTCACGGGCGCCCTGACCCGCGCCAACTGGGAGACGTTCAAGTACGCCGGTTATGGCAACCGGCCGGTCAACCTCCAGTTCAAGAAGAAGGGCGCTGGCGCCTACACGACCCTCAAGACCGTCATGACGGACAGCAAGGGCAACCTGAAGACGACGACGAAGGCCACGGCGGACGGCGACTTCCGCTACGTCTACGCGGGCTCGTCCACCACCACGCCGGCGACTTCCGCGGCCGACTACGTCGACGTGAAGTAGCTCAGACCGCCTTCACGGAGGCGATGAAGGGGGCCCAGGCGGCGGCGGTGACGAGGAGGACGGGGCCGTGGGGCTGCTTGGAGTCGCGGACGGGGACGAGGCCGGGGGCGTCGTCGGCGACCTCCAGGCAGTTGCCGCCGGAGGAGTTGCTGTAGCTGCTCTTGTGCCAGGCGGCATACCCCTCGGCCACTTCGATGCATTCCCCGCCGTCGCCGTTGCTGTAGCTGCTCTTACGCCAGACGGCGGCGGTCAGATCCAGGGCGTTGCTGGCCATGTCGGTAGTCCTTAGCCGCTCTTTCGATACGGGCGAGGGACACCTCCGGCGGCAAAGCGGCGGCCCTCAGCCGATCGTATGCCTTGCGATACCTCTTCACGAGGGCCGGATCGTCGATCGTCTGGCCGTGGTACGGACCCTCCATGTACATGAGTTGCGGCTCGTCCTCGAACTCCATGAACATCATGGACAGCTCCATGAAGGGCTGCGTCGGTCCATTCCACGGGAGGATCTGCACAACGATGCGGCCCTGCCGTGCCAGACCGGTGATGTGGTCGAGTTGGTCGGCCATCTCGGCAGCCGTGAGCGCACTGTTGCGCAGCAGCGACTCGTGAAGGATGACCCAGTACTCGGGCTTCTTCGGCTGATCGAGGATCTGCGCTCGTTCCAACCGGGCGTCGATTTTCGCTTGGGCCTCCGCGGGGGTGTCCAGAGGGTGAGTGGATCGAATGACGGCCCTCGCGTTTTTTAGGCAGCGGTCTGGAGCAAACCGGGGATGAGAGCGTTGCACCACCGTTCGATTACCAGCGCGCGCTTCTCCGCCTCCGCGATGGCTGCGAAGTACGCGGCGTGCGCGCCCTGTTTTGCCTTGCGGACGTCGTCGCAGCGGCGCTCGAAGAAGCCGTCCGTGTGCAGCTTGCGGTCCACGTGACGGGCGAGGTCGATCGGCATTCGGCGCTGGCCGTGTTCGATCTCGCTGAGGTAGGTGATGCTGTAGAAGCTGCCGTCGACCAGTTTCTCCAAGGTCAGGCCCGCTTCCTCCCTCTTGTAGCGGAGTTCCTTCCCGTAGAACTGCGGGACGCTGGCAGAGCCGTCGATCTCTTTGCGTGCAGCCACCGGGGACCGCCTTTCGCACCTCGCGTGGTGGAGCGGGAAACGCTTCCAAGGTAGCCGTCAAGACTCCAGGCTGTGAGGCGTCCGTCACACCGCGCTACGAAAGTGACCTGTCCCTCATGCTCGATGAAATCAAAGACATCCAGGCAGACGTTGGCGTACTGGCTGCCGCCCTCGCCGTGCACGGCATCACCCTCCCCTCCCTCGGCGTGGACGTCGTCACTCTCGCCGGGGCGACCGTCCGGCCGCCGCTCGTCGCGCTGGGCAACTGCACGGTGGAGAACGCGCGCCGTCTCATCGAGGCGCTGAAGAAGGCGGCCGACGGATGAGGCTGCCGTTCGCGCTCGAACTCCTCGCGCTGCCCAAGGCGGTGGGGGAGGTCCGGCACATGGTCGAGGGGGACGATGTGCGGCTCTGCGTCAGCGAGTTGCTGACCAATGTCATCCGGCACGTGGGGGAGGGGACGCCGGTCACCGTGCGGGTGACGTCGTCGCACACCGGCCGGCTGCGGGTCGGTGTGAGCGATCCGGACCCGCGCGCCTGGCCGATACTGCGGGAGGCGGCGGCAGGGGCCGAGTCGGGGCGGGGGCTGGCTCTGGTCGACGCGGTCGCGTTGCAGTGGGGGTCGAGCCGGGGCCGCGCGGGAAGACGGTGTGGTGCGAACTCGGGGCGCCGGTCGCGCCCCTGGCCCCAGCGGAAACGTAGGACGGCCCGGCCCGAGGGGAGGGCGAGACGGGGTGTCCCGGTGCGGCGCGGGGCCCGGTGCACGCAGGGCGCAGGAAGGCTGCACGCCGTGCACACAACAGGAGGCGGAACGAGGCATAAGCTCCGTCGCGGCTCAGCGGAGACACCGTCCGTGACGGGCTCCGCTCTCGGTGAACCCAGCCTCGCGCCACCACGGAAGAAGCGACCACACCGTCACGAGGGACATGATGAAGAAACGTATCCGCCTCGGCCTCGTCATCGCGGCCGTCGGCGTCGGCACCGCGCTCGCCCCCACCGCCTCCCCGGCCGCCGCCGCGACCCTCACCGGACCGACCCTGCGGGTTCTGCCGCTGGGCGACTCGATCACCGCCGGCGTCGGCAGCCCGACTGCCTCCTCGTACCGCCGCCCCCTGCTGGATCTGGCCGCCGGGCAGTCGCGCTACAACGTGCGGTTCGTCGGGTCCCAGGTCGGTGGCCGGCTTCCGGGCATCAGCCATGAAGGCCACTCCGGCTACATGATCGACGACATCCGGAACGGGATCGACCAGTGGATGGCGGGGGCGCGGCCGGACGTCGTACTGCTGCACATCGGCGTCAACGACCTGGATCGCAGCGACGATCCGGGCCATGCCGGAGACCGGCTGAAGGCATTGCTCGACCAGATCTACGCCGACAAGCCCGGCGTCACCGTGATCATGCAGGGCGTCGTCCCGACCACTCAGGGGCTGAAACTGTCGCCGGAGGTCTTCAACGACCAGGCCCGGCAGTTGCAGAGCGTCGAGGCGCAGGCCGGCAACAAGTTCCGGTTCGTCGACGCCCCGGCCCTGGACGGCTCCGAGATGGCCGACGAGCTGCACCCCAACGACAAGGGCTACGACCGGATGGCCCGGACGTTCTTCACGCCCTTGGACGAGGCGTTCACCTCCGGCTGGGCCACGGGCGGCAAGCCTCCGAACGCGGCGAACGAGTCGGGTGTGACCGGCCGGGTGCGGTTCGCCGACTTCGATGGTGACGGCCGGGCCGACTACCTCACGGTCGCGAGCAACGGCGCGGTGTCCGTGTGGCTGAACCGGGGTGGCGACGGGCGTGGTGACTGGGAGGGGATCGGGCAGGTCGCCACCGGCACCACCAACGATCAGAGCCGGGTGCGGTTCGCCGACTTCGACGGTGACGGCAAGGCCGACTACATCGTCCTCTCGGAGAGCGGCGCGGTGTCCGTGTGGCTGAACCGGGGCGGCGACGGGCGCGGTGACTGGCAGTGGATCGGGCAGGTCGCCACCGGTACCACCAGCGATCAGAGCCGGGTGCGGTTCGCGGACTACGACGGCGACGGGAAGGCCGACTACATCCACATCGAGGAGGACGGTTCCGTTCACGTCTACCTGAACCGCGGTGGCGACGGCCGGGGTGACTGGCAGGTCCTGGGCCAGGTCGCCACGGGCATCACCAAGGACCAGAGCCGGGTGCGGTTCGCCGACTTCGACGGCGACGGCCGGGCCGACTACGCCGCCCTGAACGAGGACGGCTCCGTCCACGCGTACCTCAACCGTGGCGGTGACGGCCGCGGCGGCTGGCAGGATCTCGGCCGGACGGCCGTCGGCCTCACCACCGACCAGAGCCGGGTGGGCCCGGCCGACTTCGACGGCGACGGTCACGCCGACTACGTCCTCACCGACCCCGTCAGCAACGCCGTGTACGCCTGGACCTGGAGCGGCGGCGACGGCCGCGGCGACTGGCGCGACCTGGGACGGGTCGCCGCCGGGGTGCCCATCGGCTGATCAGGGGGCGCGGCCCGACGGCAGCCGTGGCGATCGCCCCGGGGTCAGAGGCCCGGGGCGGTCGTCGTGTCCTCGGCCGCCGCCCAGGCGTCGATCTCGACGCGGAGGGCGGGAGAGGCCAGACCGCTGACGTAGAGGAGGGTTGTGGCGGGCAGGTGGGCGCCGAGGAAGTCGGTGATCACGCTGCGACGCTCGGCCGGGGTGATCTCGTCCACCAGGTAGAAGGTGAGCTTCACCAGGTCGGTCACGGTCATCCCGGCGGCGGCCAGGTTACGGCGGATGTTCTCCAGCGCGACGGCCAGCTGCTCGGCCGGGTCGGACGGCACCCCGCCGTCCGGCCGCATGCCGATCTGGCCGGACAGCACCAGCCAGCGCGCGCCCGGGCCGACCTCCGTCTGATGGGAGTACGCGGCCACGGGCGCGTGGACGTCGAGCGGGTTGCGGCTGTTCATCGGCGGGCTCTCCCAGGGTCGTCTCGGGGGTCTCCCCGCCCACACAACCACACCCGCGAGACCGCCCACTCACCCGACCAGCGCTGCCAGTTCGCGCTGGTACGGGAAGGAGCCGGGGACGTAGGCGCACCACGGTTCCTCGGCGTACGGGTCGCCGGTGACGCCGTAGGCGCGCGAGCGGGAGCCGCCGCAGACGCGGCGGAACTCGCAGGCCCCGCAGCGGCCACCGAGCCGGTCCGGGTCGCGGAGGCCGGTGAACAGCGGCGAGGTGCGGTAGATCGACGGCAGGGGCTCCTCGCGGACGTTGCCCGCGCTCAGCGGGAGGAAGCCGCTCGGGTGGACGCTGCCGGTGTGCGAGACCTCCGGATCGGTCGCCGTCAGCTTCCACCCGCGACGGTGGCCGCCGTGACGGCCGATGGTCCGCGGCGGGCCGGGACGATGGTCCTGCCCACCGGGCCCACCGGGCCCGTCAGCCCCCTCGGTCCGTCCTGCTCGTCCGTACGGCTCAGGCGCCGTCCGAGCCGCGCGGCGCGATCGCGTCCGCCGTCACCGCCAGCGCGACGCCCAGACCGGTCAGCGCGGTGCCCAGCCCCGTGACCAGGGTGGTCAGGTGCCACGCCTGGTACGCGGACATCAGCGACGCGCGCAGCGACTGCCCCATGAACGCCATCTGGCGCAGTTCGGCCAGCTTCTCGTCGTCACCGCCGGCGGCGTGCACCTCCGCCGTGATCTCGGCGTACGTGCGGCCCCCGGTGGCGCGGTCGACGTTGCTCTGGATGAACCGGGCGTACGCGTGTGCCTCGGGCCCGGAGTCCACCGCGTGGCCGGCGTGGGAGGCGAGTCCGGCGGGCAGCCCGTGGTGGGGGAAGGTGATCTTCTGGGCGGCGAGTTCGGTCCGGATCTCCTTCCTGCCCCCGCAGCCGCGGACGATCAGGACCGGTCCGGCGGCCGCGAGGGCCAGGCCGGCCGTGCCGAGCAGGAGACGGGCCCGGCGGAGTGATCGGCGGTCCATGGCGGGGCTTCCTTCTTTCCTCGTGCGGGTGGCGCGACGGGCGGTTCAGCGGTCGGCGGGGGCGGCGGGGCCGTCGGGGTGGGCGGGGCCGGCGGAGTCGTCGGAGGCGTCGGCCGTACGGTGTCCGAGCCGCAGCCGCAGCCGCCAGGTCTCGGGGCCGCGCTCCAGGTACTCCACCGCGAAGGCGCCGGGCCGGCGCCGTTCGAGCTGCGCGAGCAGCGGCAGCGGGTCGTGCGGCGCGACCAGCACCATCGCGGTGCCCTCCGTGACGGCGTCCAGGGCGCCGAGGACCATGGCGTGGCGCAGGGCGTGCGGTATCTCCCGTACGTCCAGCTCGGGTTCGGCCGTCTCCTCCGCGCCGCCGCAGGTGCACGCCCCGCCGCAGCCCCCCGCCTCCTCGCCGTCCTCCCCGGAAGCGGAGCCCTCGCCGTCCTCCCCGGAGTCCTCCGACGCGGCACCCGTCAGCGCGTGGTGCATGTGTCCGAGCAACTCCGCCAGGGACACCTCGGGCGTCATGGCGAGCAACGGCAGCACCAGCCCGTTCTCCTTCGCCACGTGCTCTTCGAAGAGCACCTGCAGGGCCCCGGCGTCGGCCGCCGTCCGCACCGGGTCCGGCGCGGTGGAGCGCAGCGCGTCGACGAGCGCGGTGAGCCGCCGGTGTTCGCCGGTCAGGCTCTCGACGAGCAGCCGGGCCTCGGGCATGGCGCGGGCCGCGGGATAGAGCGCGGCCTCCTCGGCCCCGGCGTGCGGCAGCAGCGCGCGGTCGCAGAAGGAGACGAGCGCGGTGCGCGGCCTGGCGGCGTCGCCGTCCGGGTCACGGTCCACGGCGGCGAGCAACGTCTTGACGTGGACGGCCAGTTCGCCCGCGAGGCGGGCGTGGTGCGCCTCCGCGTCGTCGAGGGCTTGGGCGTCCTGGGGGTCCGAGGCGAGGGTGAGCACGCTCATGTCGTGGCTCCAGCGGTGCGGGCCGGCGCGGCCGGCCGGAGGGCGGGTGGGGACGGCGTCCCGGCTGCCATCGGTGTCCGGGTGCGATCAGTGCCCAGCATGCGCCTCGCGTGCGGCGCGCTCCCGCGCCGAACGGACCTTGGTGCGAGGACCATGGCCCCCACTTGCGACCAGCCGGGTGGGTGGTGCCGCCCGGCCGTCCGGCAGGGGGCGTACGGCCTTCCCGGCCCCTTGCCCCCGTCCTGTCCCTTCCGCCGAAGCGGACGTCAGTCGATGTGCACGATCTGGAACGCCTCCGCCATCCGCCCCGCCGGCAGCCCGCCCGCCACCGCGTGCTCGGTGAGCCAGTCGCGCAGCAGCCCGGCCAGGTCGTCGAAGTGCGCGGTCTGGGAGGTGTGGATGCGCAGGGCGTCGACCTTGCGGTCGAAGACGGGGGTGACGTCCACGTACTGGTTCGGGGTCGGCCCGGTCATCAGCCACAGCTCGTGGACGATCCACGGCTCCAGCCCTTCCCGCTTGAGCAGTTCGGGGTGGGCGAAGGGGTTCCGGGCCTCGGGGTAGATGGCGCGCAGCGACGCGTCGCCGACGGCGCGGTGGTCGGGGTGGAGGTCGGCGACCCGGGCCCAGTTGATCTCGGGGGAGGGGATGATCACGCGTTGCGGCCGTACTTCGCGGATCACCCGGCACAGGTCGCGGCGCAGCTCGACGGTGGCGTCCACGAAGCTGTCGGGGTAGCCGAGGAAGCGGACGTCGGCGACGCCGCTGAGCTTCGCGGAGTGCATCTGCTCGGCACGGCGCAGATCCGCCATGGCCTGACGGGGCAGCTTCGGGTCGTAACCGCCCGCGTCGCCGTCGGTGACGATGCAGTAGGTGACCTGGGTGCCGCGTTCGATCCACTGCATGACGGTGCCGCTGACACAGAACTCGATGTCGTCCGGGTGCGCTGCCACCACCAGCAGTGATTCCGGTGCGCAGCGGATCGTCGGGTCGATCGCGAAGTCCTCCATGGGGCCAGCCTGTTGGGGACGCGGGGGGCGTCGCAAGGCCACATCGTGGCGTGAACCGGCCATGGCACTTACGCGCCACCCAAAAGCTTGGTAGATTCAAATCATTGGGCGCGACACGTGAAAAGGGAACGGAACAGAGATCCGGAGGCGACCGGCATGTGCAGGATCCTCGGCTCCTTCGCCGCGGGGGCGGACCGCCCCGACCCGGCCGAACTCGCGGCGGTCTCGGCCCGCCAGCGACACGGCGGCCCCGACGAGCACCACGTCCTCAGCGGCCCCGGCTGGTCGCTCGGCTGCGACCGGCTCGCGGTCACCGACCCGTGCGGCGGCCGCCAGCCGTACCGGCTGCCGCACCTCCCCGGCATCCTGGCCGTCCTGAACGGCGAGATCTACAACCACGCCGAGCTGCGCCGCCGGCTCGCCGCCCGCGGCCACCGCTTCCCGGACCGCTGCGACGGCACGCTGCTGCCCGCGCTGTACGCGGAGTACGGCCCGGCGTTCGCCGAGCACCTGGACGGCATGTTCGCCGCCGCGGTCCTCGACCTGCGGCCTGGCAGCACCCGACTCGTGCTCGCCGTCGACGACATGGGCATGAAGCCGGTCCACGTACACCACGACCCGCTGGACGGCTCCACCCGCTTCGCGTCCGAGATCCCCGCGCTGCTCGCCTTCGAGGGCGTACGGATCGCCCCGCGCGAGGACGCCCTCGACGGCGTCCTGTCGACCCGTACCTCGTACGCGACCCAGACCGCGCTCGACGGCATCACCGTCCTGCCGCCCGGCGCGACGGCGGTGGTACGGCCCGGCCGCGCGCCCGTCGTACGACGCCGGGCCCCGCACGCGGACGTGCGACCGGTCGGCGACACCCAGGACGTCCTGCGGCACGAGGTCCGCCGCCTCGCCACCGCCGACGTACCGGTGTGCGTCGTCACGAGCGGCGGCCTGGACTCCGGTCTGGTGACGGCGCTCGCCGCCGAACACGCCCGCGAGACCGACGCGCCGCCACTGCACTCCTTCCACCTCACGTACCGCGGGAAGTGGCCCGACTCCGAGGCGGTGTACGCCCGTTCGGTCGCGCGCCGGGCCCGCACGGTCCACCACGAGGTGATCGTCGACCCGTCCGAGATCCCCTCGCTCCTCACCCGGACCGTACGGCACCTCGGCCAGCCGAACGCCGACCCGATCGCGCTCTCCACGTACGCCCTCTTCCGGGCCGTCCGGCAGAGCGGCTTCACGGTCGCGCTGTCCGGCGACGGGGCGGACGAACTCTTCGGCGGATACGACCGGATGCGCGCCGCCCTCGCCGCGCCGGCCGGCGTGGACTGGGCGAGCGCCTACGCGGACGCGCTCTCGGCGGCCCCCCGGGTGCTGCGCGAGCACCTGTACACGCCCGGGTATGCCGCCTACATCGCCGAGCGCGGCTCGGCGGCCGACCGGATCGAGCAGGAACTGCGCTCGGCGGAGGCTGCGGGGACGGACCGGGCGACGGCGATGAGCGCGTTCGAGACCCGGTGGCGGCTGCCCGCGTACCACCTGCGGCGAGTCGACCATTTGTCGATGGCGTGGGCGGTGGAGGCCCGGATGCCGTTCTGCCAGCCGTCCGTCGTGACGCACGCGCGCGAGCTGCCGGCGGAGGCGCGGCACGGGAAACGGGCGCTGTACGAGGCGGGGGCGGAGCTGCTGCCCGGGGCGGTGCTCAGCCGGCCGAAGCAGCCGTTCACCCTGCCCCTCGCCGCGATGATCGCGCCCGGCGGACCGCTGCTCGACACGGTGCGCGAACTGCTGTCCCCGGCCCGGCTCGTGCTCGGCGGGAAGGTGCGCGCGGACCGTGTACAGCGGCTCCTGGAACGGCACTTGGAGCGCCCGAACCAGCACGCGGCGCTCACCCTGTGGGCGCTGGCCGTCCACGAGCTCTGGTCGGAGGTCGTGCAGGGCATGCGGATCCCGGTGGGCTGCGCGGCCTGAGGCCGGGCGCGGGCCCACTGGGACCCGGGAGTCAGCCCCTCACACCGGCGACGAAGGCCGCCCAGGCGGCGGCCGGCACGACGAGCGCGGGCCCGGACGGGACCTTGCTGTCACGGACGGGGACGACACCGGGGACGCCGTCGAGGACTTCGACGCAGTTCCCGCCGTGGCCATCACTGTAGGAACTCTTCCGCCAGGCGGCACCGGTGAAGTCGTACGACACCTCGACGCAGTCGCCACCGTCCCCGTCGCTGTAGGAGCTCTTGAACCAGTTCGCGTTGCTCAGGTCGTAGACGCGCATTGCCGGTACTCCTCCGCCGCCGACTCCAGCAGGGCCAGGGACGCCTCCGGCGACAGCGCGGCAGCCCTGAGCAGATCGTAGGCCGCCTGTACTTGCTTCACCAATGCCGGATCGTCGAGCAGATTCCCCGAGAACAGCGCTTCCGTATAGGCAGTTGGCGGCATGTCCTCAAACTCCATGAGTTTGATCGACGCACCCATCTCGGGGTGCGCGCCAGCCGCGAACGGCACCACCTGGACGAGAACCCGGTGTTCCCGTACCTGCGCGAGGATGTGCTTCAGCTGCTCGGCCATGACCGCCGGTCCGCCCACGGGGATGCGCAGGGTGCTCTCGTGCATGATCACCCAGTACGTGGGCCGGTTCGCGTCCCGCAGTATCGACTGGCGGGCCAGCCGAGAGGTGACCTTCTCTTCGACGAACTCGTCCGTGGCGAACGGATTGCTGGCGCGGGTGAGGGTCCGCGCGTACGCGGCGGTCTGTAGCAGTCCCGGGACCACCATCGGTTCGAACTCGCAGATCGCCGTCGCCTGGTCCTCCAGGTCCGCCGCGGCCTGGAAGTAGACCGCGTACGGCGACTTGTCGATGAGCTTGCGCCAGGTCCGCTCGAAGATGCCCTCGGTCTTGAGCACCACGTCGAACCCCTTGGCCAGATCGAGCTGCGGCTTGCGCACGCCCTGCTCGAAGAGACCGATGTACGTACCCGACACGAAGACGAGCGTGCCCAGCTCGTTCCGCGAGAGCTCCGCCGCCTCGCGGCGCTCTCTCAGGAGTTCCCCGAAGAACTCCCACTCCACTTGGTTCCTGCCTTTGGCCATGGATCAACTCCCAGCAGTGCGACGCCACTGTGATGCAGCGTGACGAGGAGTCTACGGAGCGTGGCGTGAACCGGTGGCCCGTGAGCGGGATTTGAACCGTCGTGAAAACGCCTGCCGGAAATCGACGGCAACCGATCGCCGGATGCCCGTGAAGCGCCCGGTTCGCCGCCCGCAGCCCACATGACGGCCCGCCTCGTGGGGGCCGACCCTAACGAGCCGCCGGCGGGGCCGGACCGGCGGCTCGGCGCCGACACCCGCCGCTGTCCCGGACACTGGCCGCGCAGGGCGCTGACCTGCCCGTACGCGGTCCGGGTGTCCGGGACAGCCGGGACGCCTTGTCCCCGCCGTCCGCCCCGCCGCAGGCTTCCTGGCGTCGCCACCCACCTTCGACGAACGAAAGGGACTGGCCATGAAGCCCATGACCCGAATGACGCTCACTCCGGTACGGACGGCCGTCGCGGCGCTCTCGCTCGCCGCTGTCGGCCTGCTCGGCGCGCCGGCCGCGCACGCCGCCCCCTCCGCCGCTGCCGCCTGCCCGTGGACCCAGGGCGCGCCGGCGAGCAACCTGAACCCGTACAGCCAGACGGACTACGCCAGCGGCAACGCCCCGGTCCGCATGGGCCCGTACGGGGAGTGCGGCTCGGTCGGCACCATCCCCTCCGGGGGATCGGTGTCGGTGAACTGCTACGTCACGAACAGCTTCGGCAACACCTGGTCGTACATCCGCGGTTACGGCTGGATCTGGGACAACAACCTGCGCAACGGCGGGTCCACCCACCCCTGCCGCTTCTGATCGACCAGCACACGGCAGGGCTCCCGGCGGCCCGGATGGTGATCTCGGTCATCAACACCCGGACACGGGAGCCCTGTCGGCGTGATGTCGTGCCATGCTCGATGTGTCCCGATGGTGTCCACCCCGCGGGCCCTTCTCCCGGCAACGACAGCACGTGATCGGCGGGTTCATGGAACAGACCGGACCGGCCGGCGCCGGTGTCGCGGCGGTGCGCGCCCGTGGCCGCGTCCTCGCGTACGTCGTGCGCGCCGACGACGCCCCCGGCCCCACTCTCGTCCTGCCCCTCGACCACCTCCCGCCCGGCGCCCTGGCCCTGACCGGTGAGCTGACCGAGCTGCGCCGGGCGCTCGCGGACACGCCGTACCGCGATCTCAACAAGATCGCGGTGTACGGGCGTTCGGCGCGCCCCGGTGTTGATCTGGACTACCGGTTCGTGCAGGCGATGCCCGACGGGCGCTTCGACTTCCGTACCGGGTGCGGGCACTCACTGCTCGCGTGCGTGGTGGCGGACGGCGGGCGCCCGGGGCCGGTGACCGTACGGGCCGTGACGACCGGAGAAACGATTCGCTGCCTGCCGCAAGACGCCTTCCCGCAAAGCCATGTCCCGCAGGACGCCTCGCCGCAGGACGCCCGCGGCACCGCGTACACCCTCGAATTCCTCCGCCCGCCCACCGCGCCCGGCACCCTCCCGACCGGCCGCCCGGTGGACGTGATCGACGGCGTGCCGGTGTCGGTCGTTCGCTATGGCAATCCGTACGTGTTCGTCGACGCCCGCCATCTCCCCGCCGCCGACCCGATGGGCCGCATGCTCCGACTCCGGTCCCACGCCGCCCGGATGCTCGGATATCCGCCGCACTCGCCGCTGCCGAAGATCGCCGCGTTCGCCCGTACCCCCTCCGGCCTGGCGGTCCGCGCGCTCACCGTCGGCGGCTGGCATCCGCGTCTCGCGCTCACCGGGGCCGCCGCGCTCGCCGCCGCCGGCGCGCTGGACGGGACGGTGGTACCGGGGCCCGTGGGGGCCGTGAGGACGCCGGGAGGGCCGGTCAGGGTGTCGGCCGCGCCCGACCGCGTGCGCGTCCACGACAAACGCGCACGCCTGGTCACCCGCCTCGACCTGCCCTGGCGTATCCACGCAACGGCGTGAACGCGCAGCCCTCCGACCGGGCGATCCACCCCCGTCCTCTGTCAGGCTGACATGCGACCGGCGACGCCACGCGACCACGGCAACGACCGGTATCCGGTATCCGAATCCGTGGATCCAGGGATCCGTGGGGGGAGATCAGACACCCATGAAATTCGATAATCTGCGTGTCGTCGTCACCGGGGCGTCCCGCTATTTCGGCCGTGCGCTCGCCGTCGGATTCGCTCATCTCGGAGCCGAGGTATATGTCTCGGCGCGCACCGTCGAAGCGGCGGAACGCACCCGTGCGGAAGTCATGGGTTCGGCCCGCGACCGCATTCACGCGTTCGGCTGTGATCTGAGCCGGCCGGCCGAGATCCGGGAATTCGCGGCCCGAGTGGGCGAACACACCGACCGGGTCGACCTGTTGGTCAACAACGGCGCCCGCTGGCTCGACGGCATGGACCTGGAGTCCGCCAGCGACGAGTCGATCGTCGAGACCATCGAGTCGACGGCCGGCGGCACCGTCCTCATGGTCAAGCACTTCCTGCCGCTGCTGCGCCGCTCGCTGCGGCCGGACATCGTCAACATGGTCGCGGTGCGCGACGCCGAAGGGGCGTCCGCCGCCACCGCGTCCGTCGCCCACGAGGCCTTCTGGACGGCGAAGTCGGCCCAGGCGGGCTTCGCCGACATCCTGTCCCGCCGGCTGCGGCCGAGCGGCGTCCGCGTGTTCTCGCTCTACCCGCCCGATTTCTCCACCTCCGATCCGCGATTCGCGGAATGGGAGGGTGCGCGGACGGACGGTCTGGCCGCCGACGAGAAGCTGACCACTCAAGCGCTCTTCGAGTGCATCGTCTACGCCGTCGAGCAGCCCCGCGACTGCTTCATCCGCTCCTTCCACTTCGAACCTCGCTGAAGCACCACCGCACGCCCCAGCGTCAAGGAGGTCCCATGAACACTCCCGTATGGATCACCGCGACCCCTCCGGCCACCCACGGCGAACTGCACATCGGCCACCTGGCCGGTCCGTACGTCGCGGCCGACGTCCTGACCCGATTCCTGCGCGCCGAGGGCGAGGCCGTGCGCTTCACCACCGGCACCGCCGACCACGCCAGTTCGGTCGAGGTCCGCGCGCTGCGCCACCACCGCAAGCCCGAGGAGGTCGCCGAGGGCTACCGGGCGGCGATCACCGCGGACTGGCTGCGCTCCGGGGTCGAGTTCGACCACATCGTCAGACCGCGCAAGGACCGCGGCTACGGACGCTGGGTGCGGGACCTCTTCAGCCGGCTGTACGCGCAGGGCGTGATCGCCCCGCGCACCCGCCTGCTGCCGTTCTGCGAGCCGTGCGACCGCTGGCTGTACGGGGCCCACGTCACCGGCACCTGTCCGCACTGCGGCGCGGTCAGCGACGGCGGGATGTGCCACGAGTGCGCCCGCCCCAACGACGGCGGCGACCTGATCGCCCCGCGCTGCGCGCTGTGCGACACCCCCGCCGTCGCCAAGCGCTGCCGCCGGCTCTACGTACCCCTGGAGCCGTTCCGCGACCAGCTGTCCAGCTACTGGGACATGGTCGAACTCCCGCCCCGCCTCGCCGCGTTGTGCGAGTCGCTGGTGGAGGACGGACTGCCGGACATCGCGGTGGGCCACCCGGCGCACTGGGGCCTGCCGGTGCCCGTCGAGGGCTTCCCGGACCACCGGATCGACGCGTGCTTCGAGGCCGCGGCGATGCACCTCTTCGACTACGACACCACCGGCCCGCTGCCGCGCCGCGCGATCCACTTCTGCGGCTTCGGGCACGCCTTCTGCCACGCCGTGCTGCTGCCGGTGTTACTGCTCGCGCAGGACATCAAGCTGCCGCAGGAGTTCAACGTCAACGAGTCGTACGTGGTGGAGGAAGGCGTCGGCGAGGGCAACGTGTGGGCGCTCGACCTGCTCACCGAGTACGGCTCCGACACCCTGCGCCGGCACGTCCTGCAGGCCCGGCCGACCGGCCGGCGCACCGTCTTCCAGCGCGCCCGGCTCGCCTCGGCCCGTACGGAGCTCGACGAGAGCTGGAACAGCTGGCTCACCCGGCTTTTCACGGCCGTCCGCGAGGAGTGTGACGGGCTCGTGCCGCAGGCGCTGCCCGGCGGCGCCGGCTGGAGCGTGCTGGAGCGGCGGCTGCGCCGGGGGCTCGACGATCTGCGCGAGGCGTACGGGCCGGACGCGTTCGACCCGCGGCGCGCGGTCGCGGTGCTCGACGAGATGGTCCGCTCGGCGGCCGACTTCGGGCACGTCAACGCGCACGAGCGCTGCCGGCCCACCACCGCCTGCCGTCATCTCCCGGCTTTGGCCGCTCAGTTGGCGGTCGCCTCGGCCCTCGCGGCCTGGGCGCGGCCGGTGATGCCGGAGGGCGCGGACCGGCTGGCCGCGGCACTCCAGGTGGAGCCGGGGCGGCCGGTGGACATGACGGCGCTGGCCGCGCCGGCGCCGGGAACGCGGCTCGCGCCGCCGTCGGGGCCGGTTTTCGGGTTCTAGCGGACCCTTTACGCGGCGGCCTACTTCTAAGCCCCTAAGAAGTCGCGTACTTTGCGGCGCGATGCTCCACTGCCCGACCCGATCCACCGCACGACCATGTTGCGACCGTCAGACCGTTCGACAGTGGGCCCCGGGGGCCGTGCTCCCGGGGCCCGCTCACAGCCTCCGGCCCGGAGCCGTGCCGGAGGCCCGTACCGCCCGCGCACCACCCGTACCTCCTGTTCCGCCGTACGCACGCCGCCGCCGGTCCCCAGCCCCGCCGCGTGTCCGCGCAGCTCCGCGCGGCGACCCGCGGCCCTCCCCACAGGAGTCCCCGTGTCCCTGCGCTCCCCGCACCGCCCGCACCCGCTGCGCGTCGCCATGCTGAGCGTCCACACGTCCCCGCTGCACCAGCCCGGAACCGGCGACGCCGGCGGGATGAACGTCTACATGGTCGAACTCTCCCGGGCCCTCGCCGCCCACGGCGTCGAGGTCGACCTCTTCACCCGCCACCGCGGCGAGGACCTGCCGGACCGGGTCGACCTGGAGCCCGGCGTACGGGTCCGGCATCTCGCGGCGGGTCCGCGCCAGGCGCTGCCCAAGGAGGCCATGCCCGACCTCGTGGTGCAGTTCTCGCTGGCCCTGCTCAAGGAGCGGCGCCGATACGACCTGGTCCACTCGCACTACTGGCTGTCCGGGCAGGCGGGGCGGATCGCCGCCTTCGGCTGGGACGTCCCGCTGGTGCACACCGCGCACACCCTCGCCCTGGTGAAGAACGCCCACCTCGCGGCGGGCGACCGCCCCGAGCCGGAGGCGCGGATACGCGGTGAGCGCCTGGTGACCGCCGACGCGGACCGGCTGATCGCCAACACCACCGACGAGGCGGAGGCGCTGGGCGCGCTGTACGGGGCGGAGACGGCGCGCACCCGGGTGGTGCGGCCGGGCGTGGCGCTCGGCACCTTCTCGCCGGCCGACGGGCGGGCGGCGGCGCGGGCCCGGCTCGGCCTTCCGCAGGACGCGTTCATTCCGCTGTACGCGGGGCGCATCCAGCCGCTGAAGGGGCCCGACGTGCTGGTGCGGGCGGTCGCCGAGCTGCTGCGGATGGCGCCCGGCCTGCGCCGCCGGCTGATCGTGCCGGTGGTGGGCGGCCACTCGGGGGCGAGCCGGGCCGACGCGGCGTGGCAGCTCGCGGAGGAGCTGGACGTCACCGACGTCCTGCGGCCGTATCCGCCGGTGCCGCAGGCCCGGCTCGCGGACTGGTACCGGGCGGCGGATGTGCTCGTGGTGCCCTCGCGTTCGGAGTCGTTCGGCCTGGTGGCGCTGGAGGCGCAGGCGTGCGGGACGCCGGTGCTCGCGGCCGAGGTGGGCGGGCTGCCGACGGCGGTGTGGGACGGGGTGACGGGGATGCTCGTGCGTGGTCACGACCCGGTGGACTACGCGCGCCGGCTGCTGTGGCTGGCCCGGAACCCGAAGGCGGTGGTGACGATGGGGACGGCGGCCGTCCGGCACGCGTCGGGGATGAGCTGGCGGGCTTCCGCCGCGCGGACGATCGACGTCTACGAGAACGCGCTGGCGGAGCGGGAAGACCGGGCCCTGCGGGGGGCAGGGCAAGGGTTGGGGCAAGGGCGGCGGCACGCCCCTGCCCCGGCGGCCTCTCTCTCCTGGAGGAACGAGAAGGCCGTAGTTCGAGTCTAGCATCTCTTTTGGTCCAACCAAAGGTTAGAGGGGGCCTGGATGGTTCCCAATTCCCTTGGGTCCGTGGCGCATTGACGCACACACGCCATGGCGGGTCCACGCAGCGGGAAACCCTGGATTCGCTTCAGGGGGGCGGACAGAATAGAGATGTCTTCAGGGAGCACCCCGGCGGCACGGGGCCCGGAAGGCCAAGGAATTCCACATTCCAAATCCTGGAGGAATCATGTCTGCCCAGTCCGTCACGGGTGCGCGTAAGACCGTCCGCCAGTTCGCCCTCGCCATGGTCGCCTGCCTGGCCGTCGCCGGTGGCGCCGCGGTGGTCGCGGCCCAGGACTCGGCCCCCGCGGGCCACCAGCCCTCCGTGGCCGGCGACGAGTGGCCGGTCCCGACCAAGTCGCCCGCGCCCACCAACTGATCTTTCCGATCTCCGTTCCGCTTTCTCCGCGCGACCGCGGGGGAGGGGCCGGAAGAATCGAGGAAAGAGCCCCGTGATCGCGACTGCCGCGATCACGGGGCTCTTTCGTCCGCGCGGAATCCGGTAACACCCGTCCGGACATATTCAATTCGACCGTTCGGTCGGCATGTCGCCCGGATCGGCGGCGTGTTCAGTCCACCCAGCCCATGCGGACCGCCCGCACCCCCGCCTCGAAGCGGCTCGTCGCGCCCATCTCCTGCATGAGCTCGGAGAGCATACGGCTCACCGTGCGCAGCGACACCCCGAGGCTGCGGGCGATCTTCTCGTCCTTCATGCCGTCGGCGAGCATGCGCAACGCCGCCTGCTGCTGCTCCGAGAGCCCGTCCCCGCCCCGCTCCGGCGCCACCACGTCCCCGAACGGGGTCGCCGCGTGCCAGCAGTGCTCGTACAGGTTGAGGAACGAGCGCACCAGATGCCGGCCGCGGGCCAGGATCGCGCCCTCGCGCGGACTGTCGGGACGCAGCGGCACGAGCGCGAACTGATCGTCGGCGATGACCATGTTCATCGGGATGGCCGGGGCGATCCGCACCTCCACCCCCAGCTCGGCCCGGCCCTTGAGGATGTCGGCGGTGCGCGGCTGCGCCAGGCTGTCGGCCTGGTACATCACCCGGATCTGGACCCCGTGCTCCCGTCTGCGCCGGTCCCGCTCCAGGAGCCGTTCCGGCACCTGCCGGCTGGGGCCGGTCGGGTACATCGAGCAGGCACGCTCCCGGGTGATGTCGGCGAAGTCCTCCAGTGTCTGCTGGATCCGGCGGTAGTCGGTGATCACCTCGAACGCGACCTCGGAACGGGGCAGCGCATCGCCCTTGAGGAAGCTGCCCGCCAGGGTTTCGAGCGCCGCGTACGCCCGGTCCGCCTCCGCCAGATGCGCGCGCAGCCGCTCCCGCTCCCGGTCGAGCAGCCGGAGCAGGGCGATCTCCGGGTCGACGGCGGCCACCGTGTCCCCGTCCGGCTGCCACCGCGCGTCGCGCAGTTCGGTGATCGGGGCGTGCGCGGTGCCCGTCGGCACGATGAGCCCGAGGGATATCAGCTCCGTCCGGCACCTCTCGTACTCCGCCGGGTCGATCTCCAACTTCGCGCAGACCTCGGCGAATCCCGAGACCCCGCGCGCCCGCAACTCCTGGTAGAGGGCCACCAGCCGGCCGTCGTCCCGGTCTCGTGTGCCGCCGCCCGCCGTGCTCATGGCGCGATACCCCCTCGTCCTCGATCGACCTTCCGCCCGGAACGCGCCCGGACGGATCCGGACCGACAGGCTACGGCGTCAACCTGGCCGAGGAGCAGCCCGCGCGAGGCGGCCGGGGGACGCCGGCCCGGCGGCGCGGCCCCATCCTTGATCGCTTTCCCGTAATTATCAACTCCCCTATTCCGATGGCATATTGACGCACTCACGCCATGGCGGGTCCACGCACCGAGAATGCCTGGATCGGCTTGGGAAGCCCCGACAGAATAGAGATGTCTTCAGGGAGCGCCCGGCGGCACGGGCCCCCGGAAGAAGGTGTGTCCCCACCCCACTCCTGGAGGAATCATGTCCGCTGAGCAGACCCAGGCCACCCGCCGGACCGTCCGCCAGTTCGCCCTCGCGCTCGTGGCCTGTCTGGCCGTCGCGGGCGGTGCGGCCCTGGTCAGCGCCACCGACGGCCCGACCGCCGCGACGCAGCAGCAGGCCGGTACGACCACCGACTGGCCGGCTCCGATCATGAAGCCGGTCTCCCCGGTCAACTGACCCGACCGCGCTCGCGCGCCCGGTCTCCCCGGTCGACCGACCTTCCCGGACGCCGACTTCCGACGCGTGAATTCCCCGTGACCGGCCTGCCACGGTCCCGGGGAATTCACGTGTCCTTTTGTATTCCGTGATCCGGAACTCTGAAATGCCGTTCGCATGACGGATGTTCAGTCGAGCCAGCCCAGCCGCAACGCGCGCACCCCCGCCTCGAAGCGGCTGGTGGCGCCGAGTTCCTGCATGACCTCGGAGATCAGCCGGCTGACCGTGCGCAGCGAGACGCCGAGGTGGCGGGCGATCTTCTCGTCCTTCATGCCGTCGGCGAGCATCCGCAGCGCGTTCCGCTGCTGCTCCGAGAGCCCGTCGCCGCCCCGGTCGGGCGCGATGTCGTCCCCGAACGGCGTCGCCGTGTGCCAGCAGTGCTCGTACAGGCTCAGGAAGCCCCGGACCAGCAGCGGACCGCCGGCCAGGATCGCCCCCTCACCCGGGGCGTCCGGCCGCAGCGGCAGCAGCGCGTACTGGTCGTCGACGATGACCATCGTGATCGGCAGCTCCGGCGCGACGCGGACCTCCACACCCAGCTCCGCGCGCATGTGCAGGACCTCCGCCGCCTCCGGAACACCGGCGTCCTGGCTGCGGTAGAGGCTGCGGATCCGTATCCCCTGATCGAGCTTGCCGCGGTCACGCCGGAGGATCCGCTCGGGATTCTGCCGGGCCGGCCCGGTCGGATACATCGAGCAGGAGGTCTCCTGCGTGGCGTCGAGGATGTCCTCCAGGGCCTGCTGGATCCGGCGGTAGTCGGTGATCGCCTCGACGGTGACGTCGGAGCCGGACAGCGAGCCCGGCCGCAGCAGGGTCGCCGTCAGCGTCTCCAGTGTGCTGTACGTCCGGTCCGCCTCGGCCAGATGCTCCCGCAGCCGGGCCCGCTCCCGGTCGATGGCCCGCAGCAGCGCGATCTCCGGATCGACCGACGCGACCGTGTTGCCGTCCGGCACCCACGCGGCGTCCTGGAGTTCGTCCTGGGCCGCGTGGGTGCCCGAGGTGGGGACGATCAGACCGAGGGCGATCAGCTCGGTGCGGCAGCCCTCGTACTCCTCGGGCGCGAACCCGAACGAGGCCACCACCTCCGCGAAGTCCGACACCCCGCGTCTGCGCAGTTCCTGGTAGAGGGGCACCAGGCGGTGGTCCGCCCGGCCGGCCCCCCCGGCCTCACCTGTCGTACTCATGGCGATGTCCCCCGCCTCGTCATCGGTCCGTTCCTGGTGGTCGAGATCGCAGAGTACGCCGAGGTATGTGAACCGTGGGCCGGCCCAAGGGCCTTGGGAAGGGAGCGGGCGAGCGGTCAGGCCGGCGGCTGGTCGGGCGACTCGCCGTCGAGCAGGCCGAGCCGGGCGGCCTTCACCCCCGCCTCGAAGCGGCTGGCGGCGCCGAGCTCCTGCATGACCTCGGAGATCAGCCGGCTCACCGTGCGCAGCGAGACCCCGAGATTGCGCGCGACCTGCTCGTCCTTGACCCCGGAGGCCAGCATCCGCAGCGCGGCGCGCTGCTGCTCGGTCAGCCCGTCGCCGCCGTTCTGGGGCGGCTCCTCCTGGCCATACGGGGTGGCCGCCTGCCAGCAGTACGCGTACAGCGCGCGGTACGAGCGGACCAGGCCCGGCCCGCGGGCCAGGATCGCGGCCGAGTCCGGGTCGCGCGGGTCGGTCGGGAGCAGCGCGAAGCACTCGTCGGCGAGGACCATGTTCATCGGCACCACCGGCGACAGCCGGATCTCCACGCCGAGCGCCGCCCGCTCCGCCAAGTACTGGATCATCTCCGGGACTTGACCGACCCGATGGCTGTACATGGCCTGGACGGCGACCCCGCGGGCGATCTGCTCGCGGTCGTGCTCCAGCGCCGCCGCCATCTCGTCGCGGCGCACCGAGCCGGTCAGCATCGACTGCACGGAACCGCGCACGGAGGCCGTCACGTCGGCCAGTTCGCGGCGGATCCGGTCCGCGTCGTCGACGATCTCCACCTCGACGTCGGTGGCCGGCTCCAGACCCGCGCGCAGGAACGGGCCGGCCAGGGTCTCCAGGGTGGTCTGGGCGCGGCTGGTCTCGGCGAGCCGGTTCTCCAGGCGGTCGCGTTCGTGCTGGAGCAGCCGCAGCAGCGCGACATCGGGGGCGACCACGGTGGTGCCGGATGTCGTGAAGGCGGAGTCCGGCGCGCGACCGGAGTCCGGACAGACGGCGGTGGTGGCGGTGGTGGACGTCCCGCTGGCCGTGGCGGTCGCGGCGGCCGGGGCCGGCTCGATCAGGCCGAGCGCCACCAACTCGGCGTGCGCGCTGTCCCGTTCGGCTTCCGTCAGCTCCAGCCGGGCGGCGACCCGGTCGAAGGACTCGCCCGGCGTGCCCCGTAGTTCCTGGTAGAGAGCGAGGGCCTGGTCGTCACCCATGCGGGCACCCGCGGAGGTTTTGGACACGGCGCAGCAGACTCCCCTCGGATCGTGTCGATCCCGTTGAAACGCCCCGCTAGACCCTGCCACATATTCGAACGCGACGCACGGTGTTCACATGGTCTCAGCGTGCGGGGGTCTCGTCGTCGCAATCCGGGCACAGGCCCTTGAAAACCACCTCGGCGTCACTGACACGCCAGTTCGGCAGGCTGCCGCGGGGTGGGGCGGGGGCGGTCGCCGACACGTTCTCCACCCGGCCGCAGTGCAGGCAGAGGGCGTGCTGGTGCGGCGGACCGGAGATCTCGAACACGGCGGGGAGGCCCGGCCGGTCGAACTTGCTGACGAGACCGGTCTCCTGGAAATGCCGGAGCATCTCGTAGACGGCCTGGCTGGTCAGCGTGCCCAGGTGTTCGCGGGCGGTCGCGGTGATCGCCTCGACGTCGAGATGGCCGCCGGCGGCGAGCACCGCGAGAACCTCCAGGCGCGGGCCGGTGACCCGCAGGCCGACGTCGCGCAGGCGCTGGATCACCGCCTCGCGGCCCGTCAGGTCTTCCACGACTGCCATCTTCTCCGCCCGCCACCTGGTCGGCCCAAACTTTTGTGGGCATCGTACCTCTTGGCCGTCCTGGCCGTCAGTGGGTGTTTCAGTCGTCCGTCCGGCATACGAGCAGGACGCTCTCGGTGCGTTCGTCGATCCGATGCCGCCTGCGGCCCTCGATATGGAGACCGGCCGCATGTAGTTCCGCCGCCAGATGCTCGCCGTCCACGATCCATTTGTCGGTACTCAGCACGATGCGTTCCGTCGACAGCTTCCCGGTGCGCGTCGCGTAATAGGTGATCCGCTCGCTCATCGTCCGCAGGTCGAAGTCCTGCCGGGCCACCACCCATTCGTCGATGCCGTCGAAGCGCGGCACCTGGAACGCCCAGGTCCGCTGCGGCTCGGCGATCAGCCCCGGCAGCAGATGCGAGGTGTAGTCGAGCGCGAGCGCTCCGCCCGCCCCCAGGTGCGAGGCGATCTCACGCAGCAGCCGGGGCCGCGCGTGGGGCGGAACGGCGGAGACCATCGCGCCCGCGAGCAGCGCGAGCCGGTAGTCGCCGTCGAGCCGCAGCTCGGTGAGGTCGGTCCGGTGCGTCACGATCAGCTCGGCGACCTGCGGGCCGATGCGCCGGGCCCAGTTCTCGAGGCGTTCCAGGGCAGGGCCGTCCCGGTCCACGGCCTCCACGGCGTAGCCGTGCCGGGCGAAGGGGACGGCGAGCCGTCCGGCGCCGGAGCCGAGATCGAGAACGGGGCCGCCGGTGGACCGGGCGAGACCGAGGTACCGGACGATGTCGGCGCTGTGCGGGCCGAGGAGCGCGTCGTGCAGCCAGACCGAGTCCTCGTCGCCGGGCGAGACCGTCTCCAGACCCGGAAGGGTGTCGGACCGGAGACGGATGCCGGCGCCGGGGGCGGGCAGGTCGAGGTGGCCCGAGAGTTCCGGGCGGTGCGGCGGGCGCAGCGGGTGCGCCGGGGAATGGGGACGTTCGTATCGGGACGGCAGGACCGGCGCGAGCGCTGCGGGCACGGCGGGCAGAGACGTGCCGCTCGATGTGTGCATCGCTCCTCCAGGGGCTCGCCGGTCCATGCCGTCCGAGCGGGGAGAACCCGTGCCGCCGGGTCCGCGCCGCTGTGCTCCATCCTGACCGGGAGTAAAGGGCGATTCCAGCGGATCCGGGGGCGTGAACACGCGATGGCGTGTGTCTGCCAGGGCCTCGCGGGGGCGCGTGGGGGGCGGCGGGGGGCGCGGGGCGATGCGGGTCGCGCTGTGCGGTGCGCGGGTGCGCGGGTGTGGGGCGCGGTGGTGTGGGGCGCGCCTCTCCCCGCCCATCGTGCGCGAGGGGCGGGGAGAGGCGTGGGGTCAGGCGGTGCCGTGGGTGGTGGGGCGGGTCTTCCGGGCGTCGACGACGGCGCGTTCCAGGATGGCGGTGCGCTCGGTGACGGTGCCGGGCTTGACGCCGTTGTACTCCTTGATCTGGACGCCGCGGCTGCCGAGGTAGGCGAAGGTGGTCCGGTCGAAGACCAGCTCGGTGCGCTCGCCGTACCGCTCGTCCACGCGGGCGAGGGCCAGGCCGGTGCGGCCCGTGGCGTCCTGGGAGTTCTCGACGACGACCACGCCGGGGATCTTCGCGGCGGCGCGGTAGAGCGCGGCGGCGGTCCGGGCCGGGACGAGCTGCTCGTTGATGATCGACTTGATCTCCTGGAAGGCCCGCTGGTCGCGGTCGCGCGTGTTCCCGGTGGTCGCGTAGATCGACTTCAGCAGCGCGCCGGGGTTGGTGGGCTGGGCCTTGAGCCAGTCGTACGACAGGTGGGACGGGGCCTTGCCGGGGATGTCCTTGCCGTTCACCGGCCGCGGGTGCAGCGGCTGCACCCAGGTCTTCCGCTCGCCGGTGTCGGCGTTGTTCGAGGTGGACTGGAAGGAGACCTCGCTCTTGACGTAGATGTACTGGCCGGGCTTCGGCTCCGGGGTCTGCTGCTTCGTCGCGGCGGTGGCGATCTGCTGGACGGTGGAGACGAGCTGGACGGTGCTGCCCGCCTCGATCGGGACGACGGCCGCTTCCACCGGAGCCGGCTCCCCGTCCGGTCCGGTGCCGGGGGTCAGCGCGCCGAAGGCGAGGACGCCGGCGAGCGCGGCGGCGGTGACCGGGACGGTGATCAGCAGGGCGCGCCGGACGGGCCGGGCGGTGGCCTCCGGGGCGGGAGTGCGTACGCGGCCGAGCGCGCGCGGCCCGCCACGGCGCTCCCCCGATCGGCAGGGGGAGGGGGCGGGTGCGGGGTGGCCGGAGAGGCGCTACAGCGCGCGGGCGAGGCGGGTGCCGGTCAAGGGGGCGAAGCCGGCGCGGACGTAGAAGGGGAGGGACGGGTCGTTTTCAGTGGCCAGGGTGACGCGCTGTTCGGTCGCGCCGAAGGCGCGCATGCGGTCGGTGGCCGCCGCGAGAAGTGCTTCGCCGACGCCGGTGCAGCGGGCTTCCGGGGTTACCGCGAGGGCGTACAGCTCGCCCTCGCCGGGGACGGGGACGCCGCCGGCGGCCACGCCGAGCAGGGTGCCGTCCGGGGCGGCGGCGACCAGCCAGCCGAGCCAGCCGGGGGCGCCGCCGGGAATTTCAATTTCGGCCCTGATACGGGGAAGTGAGCATTGTGTGGAGACCAGGCGCCGGGTGGGGGTTTCTCCGAGTATTTCCGTATAGCTGTCCCGAATTGACTCCGCGAGGAGTCTGGATATCTTCGTCGCTTCGGAGGCCTCTGCCGCCCGCACGTCAGCCAGCTGCATTGGTTTGTACCCTTCGACGTGCCGAGCCGAACGTCAACGTACCCACAATAGCCGGGAATTCAGGCGGATGTGACCGTTATGAAATCTACGAATTCCCTTAGTATTAATTCGGGAAGGCGCAGCACGCGATGATCAGTGGCGCCGCCGCGAGCGCCGCCGCCGAGATCGTGAGCAGGCCCCAGAGGACCGGATGTCCGTTGCTGTGCGGGGTGAGGATCCGGCGCATTCGCAAAGCCGCCGAGGGTCCGCCCGCGCCGAACGCCTCGGTCGGCGCCCGCCCGGAGGCGAGTGCGTAGAGGGCGGTCGCCAGGGCGTCGCGCGAGCAACGCCGCAACGCCCGGTCGTCCGCGGTCATTTCGAGTAGCAACGGCACGGCGTTCCGGCCGTGCCGGGCGAGCGGCAGGTGCGGGAAGATGGCCGCGAACGACTCGACGGCGGCCACGAGTACGTGGTGACGCCCCGTGATGTGGGCCCGCTCGTGCGCGAGCGCCGCGTCCAACTGCGGTGCGGTGAGCGTGTCGAGGGCGCCGGAGGAGACGACGACCCGGCGCACCCGGCCCGGCAGGCAGTAGACGGCCGGGCGCGCGTGGTCGAGGACGGTGGCGCGCAGCCTCACGTCGTACCGCCCGACCAGATGGAGCGTCCGCGCGTGCCGGCGCCGGCTCCGGCGGGCCTTGAGGAGGGTACGGGCGAAGCCGGCCGCCGGCACGCACAGGGCGACGAGCCCGACCGAGGCCGCCACCACCTCCAGCGGGGTGAGCTGCGTGACGGTGCCGGGTGGCGGGAACCGAAGCGCGAACAGCGCGTCGCTCAGCCGGTGTCCGGTCGCGCTCGGCAGGATCAGCTGCACCGGGAGCAGTGCCGCCGATCCGGCGAACAGCAGTCCGCTCGCGGCCCACACGGTGAGCGCGAGGCGGGGCGCCTGCTGGGCCCAGCGGGCCCGTACGAGCAGCCAGGGCACCAGGAATCCGGTGCTCAGGGCGAGCGCGAGCGGGGGCAGGACGTGGTGGTTCATCGCTCCTCGCCGCCGGGGCCGCGCCGCGCGGTGCGCAGGGCCGCGTCGAGGGCGGCCATGTCCTCGTCGGAGATGGTCTCCACGAACCGCAGCAGCGCCGCGGGCCGGTCCAGGCTGTCGCCGAGCGCGTCCTGCATCAGCCCGGCGGTGTACTCCTCGCGGCTGCGCACCGGTTCGTACAGCCAGGCCCGGCCGGTCTTCTCGCGGCGCAGCCAGCCCTTGCGGTGGAGGATGTCGGCGACGGTCATCACGGTCGTGTACGCCACCCGGCGCCCCCGATTGATGTCGTCGACGACCTCCCGCACTGTGGCGGGCCGCTGCCAGCTCCACAGTCGGTCCATGATCTCCGCCTCCAGGTCTCCCAGCCGGCGCACGTGCATCCCCTCCCCGCTCCCGCTCACGGGCGGCTCATCGTACGGGCCGCCGAACCCGACCAGGTATACCCCCTGGGGGTACGATCCGGGAATGACGGCCCTCATGGAACAACGCCCTTGTGCGAAGGTCTGCGTCCCCGGTCTGCCCGGTTCGGTGGAGCTGGTGCTCCTCCGTCAGGTGCTCGGCCTGTGTCTCCGGCTGAGTGTCAGGCTGGCGGCGGACTGCCCCTCGCACAAGGGTCGTTGAGACTCTGTTCGTTTGTTCGTCCGGTTCGGTCGGATCTTCGGCTCCGGAGCTTGAGAGGCTCCGGAGCCGTCCGGGGTTCCGCCGCCCGGCCGCTTCGACGGCCCGGTGGCGGATCGGATGGTGGATCCGGCGGTGGATCCGGCGGCGGATCCGGATCGGGGCCGGGCCCTGACGGTGACTGTTCCGTCAGGGCCCGGCCCCGTTCGCGTTCCGGTGTCTCCAACTATGGTGGGGTTACCGGCTGTTCGGTTGTTCGGTTGTTCGGTTGTCGAGTCGTTCAGGTTCTGATCAGGCGGGCGATCGCCTTGGACGCTTCGCCGACCTTGACCTTGGCCTGGTCTCCGCCGGTCTCGATGGCCTCTGTGACGCAGCAGCTGAGATGCTCGTCCAGGAGGGCCACCGCACAGGACTGGAGTGCCGCGTTGATGGCCGAGACCTGGGTCAGGACGTCGATGCAGTAGGTGTCCTCGTCGACCATCCGCTGCACCCCCCGGACCTGGCCCTCGATGCGGCGCAGACGCCGGATGATGTCTTCCTTGTGCTGTACGTAACCGGCCACGGCGGCCTCCTTGTCGGAACAGTTACAGCAGGCGGTGGCGGTGGTTACTTGGCGCTGTTGTCTGCGGCCTGGAAGCCGCGGAGGCGGAGGCTGTTGCCGACCACGAAGACCGAGGAGAAGGCCATCGCGGCACCGGCGATCATCGGGTTGAGCAGTCCGGCCGCGGCGAGCGGCAGGGCGGCCACGTTGTAGGCGAAGGCCCAGAACAGGTTCGAGCGGATGGTGCCGAGCGTCTTGCGGGACAGCCGGATCGCGTCCGCCGCGGCCCGCAGGTCGCCTCGTACGAGGGTCAGGTCGCCGGCCTCGATGGCGGCGTCCGTACCGGTGCCCATCGCGAGACCGAGGTCGGCCTGGGCGAGCGCGGCGGCGTCGTTGACACCGTCGCCGACCATGGCGACCGAACGGCCCTCGGCCTGCAGGCGCTTGACCACGTCGACCTTGTCCTGCGGCATGACCTCGGCGAAGACCTGGTCGATGCCGACCTCGGCGGCGACGGACTCGGCGACCGCCTGGTTGTCACCGGTGAGCAGGATCGGGGTCAGGCCGAGCGCGCGCAGCCGGCGGATGGCCTCGGTGCTGGTCTCCTTGATGGCGTCGGCGACCTCCAGGACCGCGCGGGCCTTGCCGTCCCAGGCGACCGCGATGGCCGTCTTGCCGGCCTTCTCGGCCGTGGCCTTGGCCTCCTTGAGACCGGCGGGCAGCTCCATCGCCCACTCTTCGAGCAGCTTCTCGCGGCCGACGAGGACGGCGTGGCCCTCGACGATGCCCTGGACACCGAGTCCGGGAATGTTGGCGAAGTCCTCGGGGGTGGGCAGGGTGCCGACCTTGTTGGCGGCGCCGGTGGCGACGGCCTGGGCGATCGGGTGCTCGGAGGAGTGCTCCAGGGCGCCGGCCAGGCGCAGGACGTCGGTCTCGTCCGTACCGTCGGCGGTGTGCACCTTGATCAGGGTCATGCGGCCGGTGGTGACGGTGCCGGTCTTGTCCAGGACGATGGTGTCGACCTTGCGGGTGGTCTCCAGGACCTCCGGGCCCTTGATGAGGATGCCGAGCTGGGCGCCGCGGCCGGTGCCGACCATGAGGGCGGTCGGGGTGGCCAGACCCAGGGCGCAGGGGCAGGCGATGATCAGGACGGCGACGGCGGCGGTGAAGGCGGCGGTCAGTCCGGCGCCGGAGCCGAGCCAGAAGCCGAGCGTGCCGAGCGCGAGGGCGATGACGACGGGGACGAAGACGGCGGAGATCTTGTCGGCCAGGCGCTGGGCGGCGGCCTTGCCGTTCTGGGCGTCCTCGACGAGCTTGGCCATGCGGGCGAGCTGGGTGTCGGCGCCGACGCGGGTGGCCTCGACGACCAGGCGGCCGCCGGCGTTCAGGGTGGCGCCGGTGACGGAGTCGCCGACCCCGACCTCGACGGGCACGGACTCACCGGTGAGCATCGAGGCGTCGACGGCCGAGGAGCCCTCGACGACGGTGCCGTCGGTCGCGATCTTCTCGCCCGGGCGGACCAGGAAGCGGTCGCCGACCTGGAGTTCGGCGGTCGGTACGGTGACCTCGCGGCCGTCCCGCAGGACCGTGACCTCCTTGGCGCCCAGCTGCATCAGAGCCTTGAGCGCGGCACCGGCCTTGCGCTTCGAGCGGGCCTCGAAGTAGCGGCCGGCCAGGATGAAGGTGGTGACGCCGGCCGCGGCCTCCAGGTAGATGTTCCCGGCGCCGTCGGTGCGGGCGATCGTGAACTCGAAGGGGTGCGTCATGCCGGGCGTGCCGGCCGTACCGAGGAACAGCGCCCACAGCGACCACAGGAACGCGGCGATGGTGCCGACCGAGATCAGCGTGTCCATCGTGGCGGCGCCGTGCTTGAGGTTCGTCCACGCGGCCTTGTGGAACGGCCAGGCGGCGTACGTGACGACCGGCGCGGCGAGCGTGAGGCTCAGCCACTGCCAGTAGTCGATCTGGAAGAGCGGCACCATCGCCATGGCGATGACCGGCACGGTCAGCCAGACGGCGGTGGTCAGCCGCTGCCGCAGCGGGCGCAGCTCCGCGTCCGCCTCTTCCTCCTCGGACAGGCCCTCGCCGCCGTCCCCGCCGGCGCCGGCCGGGCGCTCGGGCTGCGGCTCCTTGGCGGTGTAGCCGGTGGCCTCGACCGTCGCGATCAGGTCGTCGACCGGGATGTCGGCGGAGAAGGTGACCTTCGCCTTCTCGGTCGCGTAGTTGACGGTGGCCTCGACCCCGTCCATGCGGTTGAGCTTCTTCTCGATACGGGCCGCGCACGAGGCGCAGGTCATGCCGCCGATGGCGAGCTCGACCTGGGCGGTGCCCGGAGTGGTCGTGGTCATGAAACTGCTCCTCTTTCTGTGAGGCTCGGTGCCTCAGCGGCCCGCAGCGGGGTGCGGACGGGGGGCGGGGGCCGGGGCCCGGGCGTGGTGTGGGCGAGCCCCGGCGGCCGGATGGTGCGGGCCGGCCGTCAGGCGCGGCCGGTCAGCTCGTAACCCGCGTCGTCGACCGCCGCGGAGATCGCGGCGTCGTCGGGCTCGCCGCCGGTGACGACGGTCACCTTGCCGGCGGTCACGTCGACGTCCACGGAGATGACGCCGTCAAGGGCGCTGACGGAGTTGGTGATCGCGGTGCGGCAGTGACCGCAGGTCATGCCGGTGACCGCGTAGACGGTGCTGGTGCTGTCGGCGACCGCGGTGGCCGTGGTGGCCTCGGCGTTGGTCGAGCAGCTGTTGTCGGGGGTGCAGCAGGAACCCATGTCGTCCTCCGTGTCAGATACCCTCGGGGGGTATGGCTTACGAGTCCATGTATACCCCCCGGTGGTATCGGACGCAAGTGTGGACCCGGCTTGACTTGATACCCCCCAGGGGTATGGTGAGGTGCAAGGAAGGGAACGGGAGTGCCGCTGAAGGGTCGGCGCGCCCGCGCCATCACCCAGGTACGTACGTCCATATGTCCACGTACGCGTCCAAGTACGGGAGAGCAGCCATGAACACCGGAGTGAAGATCACTGCCTATGCCGCCGCGCTCGCCGCGACCTTCGGGACGGCGTACGGGGTCGGCGTGGGCGTCGGCCCGATCGGCGAGCCCGCGAAGCCGGAGCACGGCGGCAACCACGCGCCGAAGGCCGGGGGCGAGGAGAAGCCGGACACGGGCGCGAACGCGGGTGCCGGGCATGAGGGGCACGAGACGGCGGGGAAGCCCGCGGGCGCCTCCGCGGGTCACGCCGGGCACGAGGAGGCCACGGCCGATCCCGCCGGCGGCCTCACGGTCTCGGAGGACGGCTACACCCTCGCGCTCGACACCCCGACCGCGAAGTCCGGCAAGAGCACCCTGAAGTTCTCGATCAAGGGCCCGGACGGCAAGAAGGTCACCGCCTTCACCAAGGAGCACGACAAGGAGCTGCACTTCATCGTCGCCTCCCGCGACCTGACCGTGTACAAGCACCTGCACCCGGAGAAGGCCGCCGACGGCAGCTGGACGGCGGCCGCGGACCTGCCGGCGGCCGGCGCGTACAAGGCGTTCGCCGACTTCAAGCCCGCCGTCGCGGGCGCCAAGAACATCACCCTCGGCGCGGACCTCTCGGTGCCGGGCGCGTACACCCCGAAGCCGATGCCGGCCGTGTCGACCACCGCCGGCGTCGACGGCTACCAGGTCCGCCTCGGCGGCACGCTCGACCCGGGCGAGGCGGGCGAGCTGAAACTCACCGTCGGCAAGGCGGGCAAGCCCGTCACCGACCTGGAGCCGTACCTCGGCGCGTACGGACACCTCGTCGCGCTCCGCGACGGCGACCTCGCCTACCTGCACGTCCACCCGAACGAGGGCGGCCCCGGCCCGGACGTCTCCTTCACCGCGACCGCGCCGAGCACCGGCACGTACCGCCTCTTCCTCGACTTCCAGCACGAGGGCAAGGTGCGCACGGCGGCGTTCACCGTCCGCGCGGGGTCGTAAGGCCTGGTGCCCTGCCCCGCTTCGGTTCCCTATCCCGCTTCGCTGCCGTGGCCCGTTTCGCGCCCCGTGGAGCCGGCCGGGGTGAGGCAGCGGCGTACGAGCGCGAGAGCGCGTTCGGTGACCGTGTCGAGGGGCGCGCCCTGTTCGACGGCGGAGAGGGCCGTGTGCAGCATTCCGGCGATCAGGTCGGCCGTGAGCGCGGGCTCGGGAACGCCGAGCTGCCGGACGGCGGCGCGGAACGGTTCGACCTGCTCCAGATGGAGCTCCCTCAGCCGTCGCAGGCAGGCGGGGGGAAGGCCGGCGTCCATCAGGGCGGCGGCGGGCCGGTGGGCCCCCTCGGCGCCGAGGCGGAGGCTTTCCCCGAAGAACGCCTCGACGCGTTCCAGCGGGCTGTCCGCGGTGGCCAGGGCGCGGGCGAGCGCCTCATTGGAGCGCCGGAAGGCTTCCTCCGTGATCGTGCTCAGAAGGGCCGCGGAGGAGTCGAAGTACTGGTACACGCTGGAGCGGGCGAGGCCCGCGCGGGCGCCGACCGCCGCGGGGGTGACGGCGGTGGCGCCCTCGTTGACCAGGATGTCGATCGCCGCCTCGATCAGCGCCTCGCGTTGCTGGGCACGATGCTCGGCGACGGTGGGGGCGTTGATCTTCGGCATGCGGGGCGGACTCCTGGGTGGCGGACGGGGCCGGGAGCGAGGGTGCGGGCGAAGGTCAGGAAAGGCGGCCGTCGACCATCTCGTACACCCGGTCTGCGGCGTCCATTATCGCCGCGTCGTGAGTGACCATGACCGTCGCCGTTCCGCGTTCATGGGTCTGCTCGGCGATCAGCCGTACCGCCTCGGCGGAGCGGACCCGGTCCAGCGCGGAGGTGGGCTCGTCCACGAGCAGGACGGCGGGGGAGGCCATCAGGGCGCGGGCCAGGCCCGCGCGCTGGCGTTCGCCGCCGGACAGCTGGTGCGGCCGGGAGCCGGTGCGGTGGGTGAGCCCGACGGCTTCGATGAGTTCGGCGGCCCGGACGCGGGCTGCGGCGTCGAGGCGTCCGTCGATGTGCAGCGGGAGCAGGAGCTGTTCCAGGACGGTGAGGGAGGCCAGCAGGTTCGACTGCTGGAAGACGAAGCCGATGTGGTGGCGCCGGGCCTCGGTGCGCTGCTTGTCCGACAGGGCGGTCAGCTCGGTGCCGGCGATCCGGACGGCGCCGGAGGTGGGGCGCTGGAGGCCGCCCGCGACGGCGAGGAGGCTGGACTTGCCGGATCCGGAGGGGCCGACGACGGCGACGAACTCGCCGGGGGCGACGCGCAGGCTGACGTGGTCGAGGGCGGTGACGGCGGCGTCACCGTCCCCCAGGGTGAGGGTGACGTCGTCCAGGCGCAGGCCGCCGGAGCCCGCGGCGTCCGGGGTGGCCGGGGCGGCCCGGTGGCCGGCGGCGGAGGCGGCGGAGGTGGTCATCGGGTGGCTCCCAGAGCGGTCAGGGGGTCGACGGCGGTGATGCGGCGGACGGCGACGACGGCGCCCACGGTGCCGAGGGCGATGAGGAGGCCGGAGGAGGTGGCGATGGCCGGGGCGGAGAGGGAGAAGGGAGCCTTGCCGATCATCACGCTGCCCAGGGCCAGGCCGACGGCGGTGCCGGCCGCCGTGGCGCCGACGAGCACGGCGACGACCTGGGCGAGCGCGTCGCGCAGGATGTACCCGGTGGGGGCGCCGAGCGCCTTCAGCAGGGCGATCTCGGCCTTGCGCTGGACCGTCCAGACGGTGAAGAACGCGCCGACGACCAGGGCGGAGATGGCGTACAGGAAGCCCTTGATCAGGGCCATGGTGCTCGACTCGGCCGCATAGCCGGGGGACGCGTCGAAGGTGGCTTCCCTGGTCTCGGCGCGGGTCCCGGTCGCCTTCTCCACCGCGGCGGCGGAGGCGCCCGGCTTCAGGGTCAGGGCGACGGCGGTGGCCTCGCGGCTCGCTGCCTCCGGCAGGTTCCCCGGGAGGCCGTAGTGCAGGTGCCGCCAGGTGTCGAGGTCGGTGTAGGCGACGCCGATGTGGCCGTAGGAGACGGTCTCGTCGACCAGGCCCACGACCTTCAGCCGCACCTCGCTCCGGTCGGCGGTCAGGACGTCGCCGATCCGCACGCCGAGATCGGCGATCTCGCGGGTGATCACGACGCCTCCCGCGCCGCCCTCCTTCAGGCTCCTGCCCTCGGTGGGGGCCGGGGCCAGGGAGGAGTCCGCGGCCATGCCGAAGACGGCGAGGTTGACCTGCTCGCCCTTCTTGGCGCCCTGGGTCACCTGGGCGTTGGCCAGGGTGTTCCCGAAGGGCTCCGCGCGCTCCACCCCCGGGGCCCCGGCCCACGTCCGCCAGTCCTCCTCGTCCACGGTCGAGCGGGAGAACTGCTCGCTGGTCGCCTTCTCGTCGAAGGCCAGATGGGTCACGGGCAGCGCGCGCAGACCGGAGATTCCGGCGTCCGCCAGGCCGGAGGCGAGTCCCGACAGCAGGACGCCGAGCACGGCGATGAGCGCGACCACCGCGCCCATCAGGGCGAAGCGACCGCGGGCGAAGCGCAGATCGCGTAGGGCGAGGAACACGGAATTCTCCGAGCGGTGAGGGTGATGGGGGCATGGCGACCGAGCACGTCAGCGCTTTGCCTAAAGTTGACGACTCAAGTGTCGGCATCTTATCCAATGTTGTCGACACCCCTGTCGGTATGTTGGGCGGGCCGGATCGCGACGGGCTCGCCCCGCCCCGGTAAAGAGGGCCGTTCGCACGATGCGGGAGGTCACGCGCACGGCTAGTCTGGTGACGGGACATTGGACTAGACCTGTAAGACCCGTAGCCGTGCGATCCGTGGAGGAATGGGCTCGATGAGCGACCGTGCAGTGCTGGAGGTGATCGCGCTCGACGAGGCGGACGCGGTCGCCGCCCAGGCCGGTGGGGCGGACCGCCTGGAACTGGTCACCGACATGGCGGCGGACGGGCTCACCCCGTCCCAGGCCGCCTTCACGGCGATCCGCGCGGCGGTCGACATCCCGCTGCGCGTGATGCTCCGGCTGACGGACGGCTTCGCGGCGGGCGACGCCCGGCAGGTGGCCGACCTCGTACGGCGCGCGGTCGCGCTGCGCTCGGCCGGGGCCGACGAGTTCGTGCTCGGCTTCCTCACCCCGGATGGCCAGCCCGACCTGGTCGCGATCGAGCGCCTGATCGCCGTCCTGGACGGCTGCCACTGGACCTTCCACCGCGCCATCGACCGCGCCGCCGACCGCGACCACCTGCGCCGTCAGCTCGCGGACATGCCGGGCCTCGACACGTACCTGACAGCGGGCGCCGCCACGGGGGTCGACGACGGCCTGGACGTCCTCGCGGCCGAGGCCGCGCGGACCGGCGAACCGGGCTACGAGCCGACGATCCTGGTCGGCGGCGGCCTCCGCCTCGACCACCTCCCGCGCCTGCGCGCGGCCGGCCTCACCGCCTTCCACATCGGCGGCGCGGCCCGCCCGAACGGCTGGGCGGCACCGGTGGCGGAGAAGTCGGTACGGACGTGGCGCGAGGCGATCGACGCGTAGGGAGCGACGCGTAGGGGAGGTGCTCGACGCGCAGGGAGCGACGCGCGGGAGCCGACGTGCCAACGGGGCGTCAACCGGGGCCCATTCGAGCGCCAGCCGGGCGTCAACCGGGCGTCAACCGGCTGGATCGAAGCCATGACCGCGGCCGCTCCCGCGCGCTAATGTCTGATGCCTTGTCATCCATCCTTCATGGGGGGGGTGTGAGCAGGGCGTGACTCGTTGGCAGAGGATTGTGCTCGTCACGGCCGGGTCGGTGGTCACCGTCTCGACGCCGCTGTTCTGGCTCCTGGGTGATCCGGACACCGGACAGTTGGTCGGTGCCTCGGTCCAGGCCGGGGCCGGAATCGCGGCGCTGCTCCTGCCCGTGCTGTGGCGGCCGGACCGCCAGGACCGCCCCGGTCCGCGGGCTGAGGCCGTCGACACCGGGAAAGCCGTCGCGAACGGCGGCAGCTCCGCGAACACCGGTGTACGGCTGGGCGGGAACGCGGGCGGCATCGCGTCCGCGCGGGCCGAACGGACCGGTGACGCCACCGCCGAGGGCGGCGGCACCGCCAACTCCGGAGTCACCGATGTCTGATCCGGTGACCGACGGCGAAGGCCACCCCAAGGACCCGACGGTATCCGCGTCCGAGACGGGCGCCGCGCGGGCGCATGACGGCGGCACGGCCATCAGCGGGACCGTCGTCGGCAGCAACTTCAACAGCCGCGTCTACACACTGCACTTCTGGGGGCGCGCCGCCGGCTGGAGCATCCCGACGGTGCTCGTCGGGCTGATCGCCGTCGTCACGCTGGTACGGCAACCAGAAGGCCGCATAGGGCAGTTCACGCCGGTGTACGTGCTGCTGGGCGCCGCGCTGCTGGCATCCGTACTCCTGACGATGCTCGCGGGAGAACAGGCCGGCCGGGGCGACTTCTTCCGGTCCGGATTCAGGCTGCCCGCCGCATTGTTGTGCCTGGTCGCCGCCGGGGCCGGACTGCTGTGGATGGAATATCTCCGGGACCACGGGGAAGTGGATGTCGCCGGTCGGCACTTCCGCATCGAGAATGCCACCGAAGTGGGGAACGGCGAAGGGGCGACCCTGGTGGTCGACGCCGCCGGGATGGAGCGCGACGGCATGAATGTCACGGTCTCCATCAAGAACCGCAACTCGAAGGCAGGATCCTGCGCGAGGGCGACTCGGCTCGGTGTGGCGCTCGAAGGTGAGCGGGCGCAGCGCGTCAACAGGGAACTCGGAGACGGGAATACCGCCGTATTACAGCTCGACGGCGGAAGCGAGATCCGGGTCCGGCTCACCGTTCACACGGAAAACGGATGCCGGGTGAACCTCGGGGTCACCAAAGTTCTCATGTACGGGTGAGGAGTCATGATGAGCGCGTGGCGAACTGCCAGGCGGGCGGCGGCGGGACTCGGAGTTCTGACCCTTCTCGCGGCGGCTGCCGCGTGCAGCGAAGGGTCGACGTTCCTCGGCCGGGATCAGGTCGTGGTCGCTCACAAGGGCGACCAGCCGGGCACCTCCTTCTGGGATGGGTCGAAGTATTCGGGCTTCGACGCGTACGTAGGAGCCCATGTCGCAAAGGGGTTGGGGGTCAAGTACATCCCCAAACTGATCACCTCCGACGTGCGCGAGAACGAGATCACCGATGGTGTGGCCGGCATGGTGATCGCCACCTACTCGATCACCGAGGACCGCGAGGACAAGGTCGACTTCGTCGGCCCGTACGCCGTGACGAATCAGGGCTATATGGTCCTGGCCGGCCCCGGCCACCCGATCCGGTCGGAGAAAGCGCTCGTGGGGAAGAACATCTGCACCATGACGAGCACGACCGCCGTCGAAAACCTGGAAGGCAGGGGCTTGAACAAGCCCGTACAGGTGGCGAATGCCTCCATGTGTATGAAGAAGCTGCTGGACGAAGAGGTGGATGCCTTCTTCATGGACGAGATGATTCTCCACGGATTCAAGGCGGCCAATCCCGGCGTCGACCTGCGTATCTTCCCAGGCCAGGCCGGGGAGCCGCAGTTCTATGGCATCGGCATGCCCAAGGGTCATCAGAAAGACTGCGAAGACCTGAAGGAGATCGTCAAAGACTACGTCCGGGGCGGCCAATGGACGACGGACTTCGGGGCGTCGCTACCCGCGTTCGCGAAAGAACACCCGGACAAGGTGGACGAGCACCGGCCCAGCACTGGACTCATCGACAAGCTCTCGTGCAAGGGATGAGGGCCTGACGGGCGAGGTGGGGCGCGGCAGTTGGTCAGCCGGCTGCCCGACCTGATCAGAGAGCCTCCACGTCCCGTCACTTTCACGCACCGTGTCCGGACGGGCGCGGAATGTGCGGTACGGTGCGCGTGAAAACGGCCCCCGCGATGGCGGCAACCATCGGCGAGGGCCTCGACCACTAGTGGACGGAGCTCCACCGTGATGTATCGGCACTTTATCGCGCCCGCGCGCGGTTTCACCCAGTTCTCGCACGGCCTCATCCGGCATCCGCGGCTCAACTCGGACGCGGTGCGGATCCTGACCTGGCAACTCTCGCTCCCCGAGGGGGCGAAGGAGTCGCTGTCCCGTACGGCTGAACGCGCCGGGATCGGGGCGTGCGCGTTCACCCGGGCGAAGCGTCAACTGCTGGCGGAGGGCTTCCTCCACGAGCGCCGGAGCCAAGGTCCCCGGGGGCGGTGGACGACCCAACACGTGCTCTCCAACCAGCCGTTGAGCGAGGCGGAGGCGGCCAAGCTGATGGGCCGGGAGCCGGGGACGGTGGTCGTCGCCGCATCGGCGCCGGGTCCCCGGATTCCGACGGTCGGTGAGCCGAGGGGTCCGCTGGCCGACGGTTCTCCAAAGCAAGACCGTGTCGTAGACACCTCCGACCATCCGCCCGAGGACGGCGCCCCGGAGCGGGAGCCGGAGCGGGAGCAGGTGGCCGAGCCGGAGCGGGAGCCGGTGGCGGAAGCCCCCGAGCCGGACGTACGCGCCTCGGCCCGCGCCCTCGTCGGCGCACTGCCGCTGCTCTCGCCTCTGCTCCGCCACATCCCGCCCGGCATGCGGGACGAACTGACCCGGCTGGCCGCCGACTGGCTGACGGCTGGGCACAGTTCCGCCGACATCCACGCCCACCTGCTGCGCGGCCTGCCCAAGAACGGCACCCCGGTCCACCGCCCGGGCGGCCTGGTTCGCTACCTGCTGCGCGACGTCCCGCCCACGGACCCCGCGTCGCCGCCGCCCCCGTCCGGCCCGCGCCTGTCGTCGCGGCTGGCCGGAGCGCGGGAATGCGAGAGCGGTCGGCACACCCAGCCGATGCTGTTTCGGCCCTCCGCCGACGAGACCCTGTGCCCGTCCTGCGCCGCTAAATGACGACCGGGTTGGCTTCCGAGACGCAGCCGGTCCCGACCACCCAGAACACCTCCACCGGCAGGCCGTGCATCTTGCCCCAGCCGCCGCGCGAGTCGGTGCAGTACAGCTGGGTCGAGCCCTTCCCCGGTTCCTGGGAGCGGAGCACGACCGGCCCGCGCTCCGGGTAGGGCTGGATCTCCTCGGAGTACGGGTCGGTCCGCACGCCCTTGTCGCAGCCCAGGCCGACAGCACCGGGATCGCCCAGGCCCAGCCGTCGCGCCAACTCGAAGATGGGGGTGACGTCGTAGCCGATCGGAGGGTGCTGGACGTCGACCGTGCCCAGCGAACACATCAGCGCCGGGGTGTCCCGGGGGGCCGCCTCGGCGGGTGCGGCCAGGCCCAGGGCGACCAGGGCGGCGGAGACAGCGGTGAGAGTCTTCTTCATGACGCCGATGGTGGCCCGCACACAACCGGCGAAAGCGGTCTTCAGCGCATGAACGCCAACCCTTCACGCCTCCTCGGTATTCGCGCGCCCCCTGGTGCGCTCCGGGGCGGGGCTCAGCGATTCAGGAAAGTCCTGCGCCACTCCAGCGGCGACATCGTCAGAGCGGCCTCGGCCAACTCCCGCGCGGAGTCCGTCCGCAGGCTGCTCAGCGAGGTGTCGATCCAGTCCTGGACCAGGGCGTATCCCTGCGCCCGGTACTCCACGGCCTGCACCAGACACTCCAGCTTGTCGGCGTCCCGCGCGACGACCGACTCGCGCGTCTCCTTCGCCTCGTACTCCCCGACCACCCGCCGCACCCCGTCCCGCACCGCCGGATGCGCGGCGGACACCTGATCCTCGGTGACGGTCTCGTTGGCGGCGGCGTCGAGATAGCGGCGGCCGATGTGCGGGATGTCCCCGATCCGCGTCTCCTGCGTGTCGTGGAACAGACACATCAGCGCGACCTTCGCCGGATCCACCCCTTCCATCATGGCCAGCACGGCCCCGATGACCCCGACCCGGAACGAATGCTCGGCGATCGACTCGGGGTTGTTGTTGCCGGTGAACCACCATCCGGTCCGTTTGGCGTTCTTGAGCACGCCCATCTCGAAGATGAAGCCGGCTGTGCCCTCGGCGTACGCGGTGTCGTCTGCCATGCGGTGACCTCCGGTGTCGCGTGCGAACAGACCCAACGTAGCCCCCCCCACGCGCCCGGGAGCCCGCATTCCCCCGTGTCAGTCGAGCGTCGCCAGCGCGTCGAACAACTCCCGCCCCTCGGCGGCCCGGTGGCGCAGGAGGAGGCCGGCGACCTTGTGGAGTTCGTGCCAGGCGTGCGGTCTGCCGACGTCGGCGGCGTCCCCGACGACGGTCAGCGCCGTCGTCAGCGCCGCCCCGGGCTCCCCGGTGCCCGCGTACGCGTGCGCCAGGCAGGCCCCGTACCAGGCCCGGTCCCGGCGGTACGACGGGGCGAAGCCCGCGAGCCCGGCACGCAGGTTCTCCGCCGCCCGCTCCCACGCGTTCAGGTGCAGGTCGGCCATGCCGCGCTGGGCCGAGAACCAGGACTCGCCGTAGAAGTAGAGCCAGGGCGGGGCGTCGACGGCGGTCGTGATGACGCGCTGGGCCTCGTCGAGACGGTGGTACGCGGCCCGGGCGTCCCCTTCGAGGGCATGACCGCGCCCCGCCATCTGGAGCGCCATGGCCCTGGTCGTCGCGGTCGCCCCCGGCGTCGTCGCGGCGGCCTCCGCGAGCCGGACACAGCGCCGTCCCCGGCCGTGCGACCAGGCGGTGTGGGCCCGCATGCTGAGAGTGGTCGCCGCCATGTCGCCGTATCCAGCCTCCAGGGACCAGTCGTACGAACGGTCGAACCACCCCTGTGCGGCCGGGGACTTGTCCTGGTCGTGGGACATCCACGCCAGGAACTGCGCGTACTCGGCCAGCAGTCGGACCAGACGGTCGGCGAGCGGCCCGCGAGCCTGGTCGTAGAGTCCGTAGACGGCGTCGAACTGCGCGGCGACCACACCGTTCATGACCCGCGAGCCCAGAGTGTCCTCGGCGCGGCGGTGCGCCGCCAGCAAGCGGTCCATCTCGTCCAACGAGGCGGTGTCCAGCCGGAGTCCGCCCTGCCGCACCCGCCGCAGCCGGTCCGCGGCGCCGTCCGAGACGAGCTCGGGGAGTACCAGGGAAGGCAGCGGCGGCTCGGGCCGGTTCCGCCCGAGCACATCGGCCGGGACACCCAGCCCCTCGACGATTCGCTGCCGTACCTCGACCGAGGTCACGGCCCGGCGCCGGTTCTCGATCGCGGACACGTCGGGCTGGGCCAGCCCGACGAGCGCGCCGAGTCTGCTCTGACTGCTCCAGGTCAGGGTCCGCCAGATGCGCAGGACGCGCGGCCAGTCCTCGACGGCGGCGGCGGCGCGTAGTTCGGGGTGTGCCCAGACGTTCGGCTCCGGCTCCATTCCCGAAATATAGGACGGCTCTATAGGCCCGCGAGGTGGATGCGCTCGCCCGCCGCCCGACAAGGTGATCCTCGCGCCGGTCGTTGCCGCCGGTGCGAATCCGGCCTTCCGAACGAGGAGCGATGCCATGACCAGGTTCGATCCGCCCCCGGGCACGCCGAGCCGCGCGCTGCGGGTGCGGGCCGCCGCCGGGTGGGAGCGGTTCATGCGCGACGCCGGGGCGAAGGGGGCCTACCCGGTCGGGGCAGACGGCTACGAACAGCACCCGCTTCTCCGTACGCGGGTCCGCGATACCGCGAACGGCGCCGAGGGCGAACTGACCGCCGTCACCCACGAACTACACAGTGACGGAAGGGTTGTGCGCGTCGCGCACATCCGCGCGGCGAACGGCATCGAGTGGACGGCGTCGGCCGACAACGTCCAGGCCGCCTACTGACCGTCGGGGGGACGAGGCATCCGAGCCGTGATGAACCGGGGCCGGCCTCTCAGAATCCCGGGACGGGAATGAGGCTCGGCCACCACTCCGGGGCGCCGCTGGGGCACGGTGGAGTGGCAGAGCCCTCCCAGAAGAGGGAGACGGCGCACCAGACAACGCCGAGGAGCGTGACCGCGAGGCCCCCTGCATGAAGAAGGGGACGATTCCCGAGAAGGGCTCCCACCGTGACCCAGACCAGCAGGAGGACCGTCCAGAGGGCCGGGATGAACAGCCACAGCAGGAAACCGCTGTTGGCGGCGTTGTTCACACCTACGTCACAGGCGGTCCACGACCTGCCCAGAAGCACGGCGGTGGAGACCGCGAGAAGCAGAGTCACCGCCGCCCCGACCCATCCGTGCAGCCGTCGACTTCCCACAGGCCCCCCACTCGCCATCCGCTGCGGGACGCACCGGATCCCCATTCCCCAGCCCCCCCGGCGCTACCACCAGGGGTCGAACCCCGCTGGATCCTAGTGATCGCATGATCTGCCGGACGGTGCCTAAAGACGTGACGGGGGCGGGCGCGGTCCGTAGCCTGCGGGAAAGGGAGACCGGAGGGGAGTCCGACGTGAGTACGGCATTGATCATCGGTGACATCCAGCAGGGCATCACGGGGAGTTACCCGTTCGCGCATCGGGTGGTGGCGCCGCTCGCCGAGCTGTTGCCGCGGGCCCGGGTGGCGGGGGTGCGGGTCGTGTTCGTGCGGTTCGCGCTGCGGGGCAACGGGGCCGATCTGCCGCCGGACAACGAGATGTTCAGGATGTTCCACGCGGCCGGGGACACCTTCCACGAGGGATCGCCCGGGACGGAGCCCACTCTGCCGGTCGCGGTCGAGGACATCGTCGTGACGAAGCGCCGGGCCAGCGCGTTCGCCGGTACGGATCTCGACCTCGTACTCCGGGCGAACGGGGTCACCTCGCTCGTCGTCGCCGGCGTCGCGACCAGCGCCATGGTGGCCGCGACCTGCTACGACGCGGCGGACCGCGACTACCGGGTGACCGTCCTGCGCGACGGCTGCGGCGACGGCGACCCGGCCGTCCACGACTTCTTCATGGACACCGTCTTCCCCGCCCGCGGCTTCGAGGTCACGACCTGCGCCGACTGGCCGGGAGAGCCCGCGCCGTGACCGTCGCCGCCGGGTAGACGGTCACGGCCAGGGCCACGGGCGGCGGGCTGAGAGGGTAGGCGCGGTTACGCCAACTGCTCGGGCAGATCGGTCATATGGAGGATCGTCAGGCCGGACACGGCTCGCGTCAGGGCCACGTACAGGCGGCGCAGGCCGGTGCGTTCGTCCGGTTCGCCGGCGACGACGGCCGCCGGCTCGTCCAGGACCACGTAGTCGTACTCCAGGCCCTTCGCGAGCGACGCCGGTACGAGCGTGAGCCGCGACTCGGCCGTGGTCTCCTCGCCGGGGGAGAGGTACGCGTGCCCCGCCGCCTCCAGCGCCTCCGCGAGCGGTGCGATCCGCGCGTCGGCGGCGATCAGGCCGATCGAGCCCTCGTGCTCCAGTGCCTCGGCGCACGCCGCCACGACCGCCCGGTCCCGCTCCTCGGCGTCGACGCGCCGTACGAGCAGCGAGCCCGGGTTCTCTCGTACCGACTCCACCGGCGCGAGCCCCGGCGACATGTGCGGCAGCAGTCGCGACGCGTACGCGATCACCTCGCGCGGCACACGGAAACCGGCCGTCAGCTCCTCGACGATCGCCTCCGGCTTGCCCAGATGCGTCAGCGCCTGCGCCCAACTCTCCGTCGCCCAGGGGGTGGTGCCCTGCGCCAGGTCGCCGAGGACCGTCGCCGAACCCGTCGAACAGCGCCGGCCCACCGCCCGGTACTGCATCGGCGACAGGTCCTGCGCCTCGTCGAGGACGACATGGCCGAGCGAGTGCGTCCGCTCCACCAGATCCCGCGCCTCGTCGATCAACACGGCGTCCGCGGCGGACCACTTGGCCGTCTTCACGCTGCGGGCGGGCTTCGCCCACAGCAGCGCCTTCCGCTCGTCCTCTTCGAGGATCCCGTCCGCGTGCTCGGCCAGGAACGCGGGCTCGCTCAGCAGCCGCAGCACCAGCTTCGCCGGATCGACGGCCGGCCAGCACTCCTTCACGACCGCCTTGACCGCCGTGTTGCGGGCCACCGCGTTCTGCACCCGGTCGTCGGGCGCCTCGCCCGCCTGCTCCATCCGGACCAGGACCGCGTGCGCGATGCGCTGCGGCAGAGCCTCGCGGGCAGCCCCGTACCGGATGTCGCGGTCGGTCAACTCCCGGACCATCTCCTCCAGTTCGTACGCCGGTACGCGCCAGCGCCGCGAACCGCGGACCACCATCAGCGGCTCCGTGGGCGGCGTCACGTGCGACCACACCGCGCGCCGCAGCACCTCCGCCATCCGGGCGTCGCCCTTGACGACGGCGGTCGCCGCCTCGTCCGCGCCCCGCACCTCGACGTGCGCGACCAGGTCGTCCACCGTCGCCTGCCGCACCTCCAGCTCGCCGAGCGCCGGCAGCACCTGCTCGATGTACTGGAGGAAGGAACGGTTCGGCCCGATGACGAGCGTGCCCGTCCGCGCCAGCCGCTCCCGGTGCGCGTAGAGGAGGAACGCGACACGGTGCAGGCCGACGGCCGTCTTTCCGGTACCGGGGCCACCCTGCACGCACACCGTGCCCGACAGGTCGGAACGGACGATCTCGTCCTGCTCGGGCTGGATCGTGGCGACGATGTCGCGCATCGGACCGACACGCGGCCGCTCGATCTCCGCCTGGAGCAGCCGGCTGGTCTGTTCCAGCTCGGCGGGGTCGGAGAGATGCTCGTCCTCGTACGCGGTGAGGTCGCCGCCCGTGTAACCGAACCGGCGGCGCAGCCCGACGTCCTGCGGGTCCTTCTTCGACGCCCGGTAGAACGGCTGCGACACCGGCGCACGCCAGTCGATCACCATCGGGTCGCCCTGCGCGTCGTGCACATGGCGACGGCCGATGTAGAAGCGCTGCCCCTCCTGCGTGGTGTGCAGATAGTCGAGCCGGCCGAAGAAGAGCGGCGTGTCCGCGAGGTCGGCGAGCGCCTTGATGCGGTCCTCGATCTGGCGACCGAGGATCAGCGAGTTGACCCAGTTCGCGCTGACGTCGCGGATGTCGAGCGACTCCACCTCCTCGCGCATCGCGCGCAGCGCGGAGCGGGACGAGGACAGATGGGCGCGCTCGCGGGCGAGCGGGTCGGAAAGCGGGTCGGATTCGGTCGGGGACACGGACACGGACACGGGTGCTGCCTCCGGTCGGGAGTACGGGTACAGGCTGTGCGGACACGTCGAGGTGGCCGCCGGTTTCCGACCGGACGGCGGCGCTCCGCGGGCGGTCCGCGAACGGGACCGGGCGGGAGGCGGGGAAGCTGGCGAGTGTAGCGCCGGGTGGGGGGTGCGGGCGAACGAGTTGGAGGGTGAGGGGGGAGGGGGGAGGGGGAGGGAACGGGAGAGGGAACGGGAGAGGCTGAGTACGGGAGCGGGTGCGGGTTGAGTACGGCAACGCCTTCGGGCACTCGTTCGACCTTGCTGTGATGAGTGCATGACGACGACGCCCGAGCCCGAAGCCCCCGAGACCGTGACCGACGCCGCCGACCGTCTGGGCCTGCGCATGGTCGCCGGCTGCGGCCTCGCGCTCCTCCTCGTCTGCGCCTTCTTCGTCGTGACCGCCGTACTCGGCGACGCCGTCGGCGGCGACGGCGTCAGCAGCGGCTTCTCCACCGCCGCCTTCTGGGCCCTGGCCCTGTCCGGCGTCGCCGGGCTGGCCGCCCTCGCCGTGCCCCGTAAGGGCCTGGTGATCGCCCAGTACGTCCTCGCGCTCGGCGCCCCGGTGCTGGCCCTGCTGGACTGAGCCCCGCCGGACCGGGCGGACCGGGGGCGGGCGGCCCTCTCCGTAACCCTTACGGGCCGTAGGGGCCTTAAGGACCGTTTACGCCCCTTTAAATGAATGGATGGTCAGTCCTGGCCGCCGGGGGTAACGTCTCAAGACATGCGTGAGCTGATCTACTTGTCCGAGAGCAAGCTGGCCCAGTTCCGAGAGAACGAAAGACCCCGCCGTCGATGGAGGCGGCGTATCAGCGAACTGGGGGCCACTGCTCCCCTTGGGCTTGGGGAACTGCAGTTCACATTGGCAGATGCCCCGCAAGGGCATCCGAACCTGGAACGAGTACTTCGGCACCTCAAGTCCTTGACCCCGAAGCCTGCTGAGTATTCCGAGGCGTCACCTGATGCTGGCCAGTGGGTGAAGTTCAAGACGCGCATGAACTATCAGATTGTGCGGCCGACAATACGCGCTTCGGACGACAACGGAGAACACTTCAGGGAGCATCCGATTGGACAGGAGGCTGTCGTGTTCTGGGAGCCTCACTCGCGGTTGGAACCCTGGTCCAGCTCCAAGCCACGACTCGTGCTCCACGGTTCCCCTGAGCATCTTCTGGGCTTAGCAGCCGCGTCCTCCGGGCCCACGGACCTGTCCGCTCCCCCTAGTCTTGGCCTCGGTTTCATGTCCCTGCTGTACGGCATGCAGCTCGGCATGGATCCCAGGCTGGAGGAGGCGCTTGGCAATCTGCTGAACCAGCTCGATGGACGTTTCCCGCCGCATGCTGCTGGCCTTTTCACCGGCTACGCAAGAGTCACATTCGGGTTGGAGGTACCGTTCTCCGCAGGTGAGGGCTCGGCAATAGTGCGGACTATGGTTGCCAGCCCTCTGTACGTTGAGTATGCAGCCGCCTGACTGGACCCCTACGGCCCCTACGGGGTTTCGGGGGCGGCGTCCCCCTTCAGCAGCTCGCTCGCGTCGACGATCCGGTACGCGTACCCCTGCTCGGCCAGGAACCGCTGCCGGTGGGCCGCGAAGTCCTGGTCGATGGTGTCGCGCGCGACCACCGAGTAGAAGTGCGCCTGGTGTCCGTCGGCCTTGGGGCGCAGCACCCGGCCGAGCCGCTGCGCCTCCTCCTGCCGGGACCCGAAGGTGCCGGAGACCTGGATGGCGACCGTCGCCTCGGGCAGGTCGATGGAGAAGTTGGCGACCTTCGACACGACGAGGACGTTGATCTCACCGCTGCGGAAGGCGTCGAACAGCTTCTCGCGCTGCGCGTTCGAGGTCTCGCCCTTGATCACCGGGGCGTCGAGGTGCGCGCCGAGTTCGTCGAGCTGGTCGATGTACTGCCCGATGACCAGGATCTGCTGCCCGGCGAACTTCTTCACCAGCGCCTCGGTGACCTTGCGCTTGGTCGCCGTCGTCGCGCAGAACCGGTACTTCTCCTCCGCCTCGGCCGTCGCGTACGCCAGCCGCTCCCCGTCCGTGAGGTCGACCCGCACCTCGACGCAGTCGGCGGGCGCGATGTAGCCCTGCGCCTCGATCTCCTTCCACGGCGCGTCGAAGCGCTTCGGCCCGATGAGCGAGAAGACGTCGGACTCGCGTCCGTCCTCCCGTACGAGCGTCGCGGTCAGCCCGAGCCGGCGGCGGGCCTGGAGGTCGGCGGTGAACTTGAAGACGGGCGCGGGCAGCAGGTGCACCTCGTCGTACACGATCAGGCCCCAGTCCCGGGAGTCGAACAGCTCCAGGTGCGGGTAGACGCCCTTCCGCTTCGTCGTGAGGACCTGGTACGTGGCGATGGTGACCGGCCGGATCTCCTTCTTCGCGCCGCTGTACTCGCCGATCTCGTCCTCGGTCAGCGACGTCCGCTTCACCAGCTCGTGCTTCCACTGCCGGGCGGAGACGGTGTTGGTGACGAGGATCAGCGTCGTGGCCTTCGCCTTGGCCATCGCACCCGCGCCGACCAGCGTCTTTCCCGCGCCACAGGGCAGCACGACGACACCGGAGCCGCCGTGCCAGAAGCCCTCGACGGCCTGCTGCTGGTACGCGCGCAGGGACCAGCCGTCCTCGGCGAGGTCGATACGGTGCGCCTCGCCGTCCACGTAACCGGCGAGGTCCTCGGCCGGCCAGCCCAGCTTGAGCAGCGTCTGCTTGATCTGCCCGCGCTCGGACGGGTGCACGGCCACGGTGTCCGGGTCGATCCGTTCGCCGACCAGCGGCTGGACCTTCTTCGACCGGAGCACCTCCTCCAGGACGGGCCGGTCGGTGGTCGTCAGCACGAGCCCGTGGGTGGGGTGCTTGGACAGGGTGAGCCGCCCGTACCGCGCCATCGTCTCGGCGATGTCGACGAGGAGCGCGTGCGGGACGGGGTAGCGCGAGAACTCCACGAGCGCGTCCACGACCTGCTCGGCGTCGTGCCCGGCGGCACGCGCGTTCCACAGGCCGAGGGGCGTCACGCGGTACGTGTGGATGTGCTCGGGCGCCCGCTCCAGCTCGGCGAACGCGGCGATGGCACGCCGGCAGTCGGCCGACCGCTCGTGGTCGACCTCCAGCAGAAGCGTTTTGTCACTCTGGACGATGAGTGGACCGTTCACGTGTCGTGCATCCCTTCCACGCGGCCGAACGCGGCCAAACATCCAGTTTGCCTGATGCGCGGCGAGTGCGGGGCGGGGTCGGTCGATGACCGATCCGATGTCGGTGAGCTCTGCCAGACTGAACGTGACAGACCTCGGAGAGGGAGGTGGCGAGATGAGCGTCGCGCACGATCCGCACTACGGGCCCTGGACGATAGAGCAGGTACTTGCTCTGGAGGAGGACCGTGGTCAGCGTCGTGAATTGATGGGGGAAGCGCTCTTGATGTCACCAGCTCCGGGTGCGAAGCACCAGCGGGCGTCGTCGCGGCTGTGGCAGCTGCTGGACAGCGCCGTACAGCAGTCCGGGGCGTCCGCCGAGGTGCTCGAAGCGGTGAACGTCATCCTCCCCGATGGGCTGTTCATCCCCGACATCGCGGTGGTCGAGGCATCGGCCGCCGCCGAGGACCCCATCGCCTTCGACTCCGACGCGGTCCTTCTCGTCGTCGAGATCGTCTCGCCGTCGTCCTCCGGCCGCCGCACCGACCGGCTGCTCAAGCCGCCGTACTACGCCGAAGCGGGCATCGAGCACCTGTGGCGCCTGGAGCTCGAACCCGTGCCCGCGCTGATCGTCTCGGAGCTGAGCGGTGGGCGGTACGTCGAGCGCGTGGTGGCCGAGGCGGGGCGGGAGACGGCCGTCGAGGCGCCGTTCCCGCTCAAGGTCGACCCGAGCCGGCTCGTCAGCCCACGTCGCAAGCGGCCGGACCTGCCCTAGACCTCGTCGTCCGCCAGTTCCGCCACGCCCGTGATGCGGTGCAGGGGGTACGTGCGGACCTCGTCGGCCGTGTGGTCGTAGCCCGTCACGAAGCCGCCCTCGACCCGGACCGGGGCGATCACGCGCTGGCTGGCCGCGCCCTCCGCGTTGACGTAGCCGATCCAGACCGCCGAGCCCGTCATCGCCGCCGCCTGGACCGTGGCCAGGGTCTCGGCGGCGGAGGTACGGGGCAGGGTGCCGTTCGTGCGCGGGCCGGTCGTGTCCGTGGGTGCGGTGGGCTCCTTGCGGGCGACGGTCGCGGCCCGGTCGCCCGCGAGGATCGCCCGTACCGCCGCCGACAGCAGCGTCGCGTCCGGTGTGGGCGGGCCCTCGGGGACGGGGGCCGGGGCGGTGCGGGGCGGGGTGCGGCGGGCGTCGGCGCGGGCGATCAGGACGTCGCCCTCGGCGGACTCGGCCGCCGGCGCGTACCCCATCCCCCGCAGCCCGTCGAGCAGCGCCGTCGGGTCCGCCTGCGCGGCGAGCACCGTCGGCGCGAGCCGGCGCAGCCGCAGCGGGGCCGCGCGCCGGTCGGCCAGGATCTCGCCTAGCACGGCGTCGTCGTCGCAGCGGACATAGGACGAGGCGGTGCCGACCCGCAGATGGCCGTGCCGCCGCGCGACGTCGTCGATCAGGTACGAGAGCGGCTGCGGCACCGGGGTGCGGGAGTGCGTGGTGAGGAAGGCGTGCAGGTCGGAGGCGGTACGGCCGGCGTCGAGGGCACGGCGTACGGAACCGGGCGTGAAGCGGTAGACGGTCGCCCCGCCCTTGGACTCGACGTCCGCGAGCACGGACAGCAGGTCGGCGAGCGGGCGCAGCAGCGGCCCCGGCGCGACGGCGGTCAGGTCCGCCTGGAGCAGGACGTGGTCGACGGCCTCCGGGAGGAGCGGCGCGAGGAGGGTGGCGGCGCGCGAGGCGGCGACGGACGGTTCGCAGGCGTGCGGCCCGGCCGGGCCGGTCAGGCCGGTCAGGGTGTCCGGCGCGGCATCCGAGGCGACATCGGGCGCGGCCTCGGCGAGCGGCAGGTTGAGCAGCGCGCGGGCGGGCGCGGCGAGCGCGCCGCGGCCGGTGACGCCGAGGAGTTCGGCCTCCTCCAGGGTCCAGCGGGCGAGCTGTTCCCGCGGGTCGAGGGAGCCGTCCACCCCGGCCCTCGGCGGGCGGTCCCAGCGCAGCCGCGCGAGCACCGTCTCCGGGTCGGCGGCGGCCCCCGGCGGCAGGGTGGCGAGGAGCCTGAGGACCCGGTGGCGTACCTCGGGCGCGGCCGAACGGTCCAGGCCCGGCCCCAGCGCGGCCAGCGTCCGCCCCTTGGCGTCCTGCCCGCCGACCAGCGCGGCGGTACGGGTGGCGGCCAGCCAGGTGCCGGCGATCGCGGCCCAGCGTTCGGCCGGCGGCTGGTCGAGCCAGGAGTCGTACGCGGGCGTCGGCGCGTACTTTTCGTCCGCCTCGCCGTCCGTGGCGAGCAGCCCCGCCCCGTACGCCAGCTCCAGCCAGAACGACGCGAACCGCTCCGGCACGTCGAGCGCCGCCGCCGTCCGCTTGAGGTCGCGGACCGCGAGACCGCCCGCGCGCAGCACCGGCGGACCGCCCTGGTCCCAGGACTTCAGCAGCTCGGCGACGGTGTCGAGTGCCGCATATGCCTGCCCGGCCGCCGCGTCGTCCACCACCTGTGGACGGTATTCGCGCGCCGTCTCCACCTTCGGCGCGGCCGGCTCCGGCACCCGGTGCGCCCGTCCGCCGCGCAGATGCAGCGCCGCCTCGCGCGGCAGGACCACGGTGCGGGTCGAGGCGGGCAGCAGCAGACCCCGGTCGCGCAGCCAGCGCACCGGCGGCGTGGGAGAGGCCGTGACCTCGCCGTACGGCGGGCCCCAGACCAGCCGGTCGAGGACCGCGAGCGCCTCGGGCGGCGCGGTGTCGAGCAGCGCCGCCATCCTCGTACGGTCCGTGAACAGCTCCGTCAGCCCCGCCACCGCCGACACCGGATCGTGTGTCGCGGGCAGCCCGGCCGTCGCGATGATCTCCTGGAGCCGGCCCGGCGACATGCCGGACGTGGCCTCCGCGACCGTCGGGCCGAGGCCGGTGGGGGAGGGGTGCTGCGGGGAGGGAGCGAGGAGTTCGCGCGCGGTCCGCACCAGCCGCAGCCGCTCGTCGTCGCCCCACACCAGCGCCTGCGCGCGCAGCACGCCGACCGCGCGCGGCAACGCCCGTTCGATGGCGGGGTCGGGCGTGTCGCCGGTGAGGAGGGCGAGAAGGACGGGGTACGGGGCGGGGTCCGGCGCCACCGCCAGCGCCTCGGCGGTCTGCAGCGCGAACCGGTCGAGGCGTTCGAGGGCGCGGACGACCGACGCGCGCGTGCCGGCCCGGGTGGCCAGCTGGGTCAGGTCGTTCGGGACCGGCGCGAGGAGGTCCGGGCGGGCGCGCAGCAGCGCTGTGAGCGCGCCGTCGCCTCCGGCGCGCAAGGACTCCGCGAGGGTGCGCGGGACCTGGCCGGACGGGTGCGCGCCGCCCGGAGTCCCGCCCGGAGTCCCGCCCGGGGTCCCGCCCGGAGTCCCGCCCGGGGTCCTCCCCCGAGTCCCGCCCGGGCTCCGGTCCGTACCCCCGCCCGTACCGCCGTCTGTTCCCTCGGGCACGTGCGCCTCCCGGTCGAGCTCACCGATCCCCATCCGCACCACGTTAGCCCCTGCGCAGGCGCTACCGTCGTGCCGTGGGGAACGAGGGGATCGAGAACGACCGGTTGGTCTTCGACTATCTGAGCCGCGTCGGCGACGTGGCGCAGCAGCGGCAGGTGCCGGCGGCCGAGCGCCGCGAGCTCGTGTCCGGGCTGCGCGACGAGATCGAGCGGCGGCGCGAGGTGAAGGGCGAGGCGGTGCCCCGCATCCTGCGCGCGCTGGGGGAACCGGACGCGGTGGTCGGGCGGGTCGCCCCGGCGCGGGGCTCGGTTACGGGGCCGGGGAGCGCGGAGCCGGAGCCCGATGCGGCGCCCCCGGTGGAGCTGCCCCGGCCGCGCGCCTCCGAGCCGCCTCCCGGCGCGTCCGCGCCGTCATCGTCGCCGCCGGCGTCCGTTCCGCCGCCGCGCGCGGCGGAGCGGGCGGGGGGCGGGTGGTGGCGTGAGGACGCCATGTTCGGGGCCCGGGACACGGGCGAGGTGCCGGGCTTCGTCGGCGGCATCGAGATCGCCGACGTGCTGAAGCCTCCGCCGTCCGAGGACGAGGCGGAGGAGGACGGACGGGAGGCTCCGGAGGTCCCGGAGGCCGCCGAGGGGCAGGAGGTCCCAGAGGAAACGGAAGTAGAGGCTCCGGAACGCCGCCGCGCGTGGCGCGGCTTCGCCCCGGGCAATCTGCTCCTGCTCTTCGCCGCCGCCCTGCTCCTGGTGGGCGCCGCCCTCGGCTCGCTCATCCCGCTCGCCGCCGGCTGGGTCCTCGCGTACCTCTCCCGCGAACGCAAGGCCGCCGCCCTCGTCGTCCCCGGCGTGGTCGTGACCGCCGGCCTCGTCTGGCTGTGGGGCCGCGCGATGGGCCGCTGGGGCGAACCGCTCGCCCAGGGCGCGGCCGACGCGCGGGACGCCGGGCTGAGCACGGCGATCGGCGACTCCTGGCCGTGGATCCTGCGGGCCGCCGCGATCGCCTCGGGCCTGTTCCTGCTCTGGCGGGCCCGCCGCCGGGGCTGAAGGGGTGGGCGGCGGGGTACGGCGGGATGCGGCGAGGTTCTACGCCTGAGGAGCCGAGGGGTCCTCGTCGCGCAGGACCAGGGGCAGCAGGCCCGGGAACCGGGCCTCGAACTCGGCGCGTCGCAGCCGGTTGACCCGCCGGGCCCCCTGGTCGCGCTGTTCGACGAGCCCCGCCGCGCGCAGCACCCCGAAGTGGTGGCTGAGTGCCGCCTTGCCGACGGGTACGTCGAAGCTGCCGCAGGTCCGCGTCCACTCCTCCGAGTCCGCGAGCGCGCGCACGAGGGTGAGCCGTACGGGGTCGGCGAGCGCCGCGAGGGCGGTGAGGAGCGGGACGTCGTCGGGGTGGGTGTGCTCGGGCGCGGCCCGGTGACTGCTCGTCGTCACGCTGTCCTCCCATGCGCGTCGAGGTGGTCGAGGTGACCGAGGTGACCGAAGAGGGTCGATGAGGGTGCGGGGATTACGGGGGTGCGGGGGTTGCGGAGTGTTCGATGGCGATCATACAGTCACGGGTGTTCGCTTTCCATTGAACAGTTGGGACGGCGGTCGGGCTCCGTCCTGCCCACCGCCGGACCGGAGACCGGAGGTGCGGTGTGCGCGCGATCGAGCTGGGGGAGTACGGCGGCCCGGAGGTCCTGAAGGCGGTGGACGTCGACGTTCCCGAGCCCGCCGCCGGGCAGGTGAGCATCGACGTGGCATATGCGGGGGTGAACTTCGCCGACCTCAAGGCCCGCGCCGAGGGCTACCGCGTCGACGCGCTGCCCGCCCGCCTCGGCCTGGAGGTCTCCGGCAGGGTCCGCGCCCTCGGCGCGGGCGTCACCGGCCTCGCCGTCGGCCAGGAGGTGGCGGCCCTGACCAGCGGCGGGGGGTACGCGGAAGTGGCCGTCGCCGACGCGGCGACCGTCTTCCCGGTCCCGGTCGGCCTCGGCCTGCGGACCGCCGCGACCCTGCCCACCGTGCTGCCCACCGCCCAGGCCCTGGTCCACGCGGTCGGCCGGCTGCAGCCCGGCGAGACCGTCCTCGTGCACGGCGCCGCGGGCGGCATCGGCACGGTCGTCGGCCGGCTCGCGAAGGCGGCGGGCGCGGGCGCGGTGTACGGGACGGTGTCCTCGTCCGCCAAGGCCGCCTACGCGCGCGAACACGGCTACGACGAGCTGTTCACCGGCGACTTCGCGCACGACCCGGGCGCCCTGGAGAAGGCGGTCCGCGCGGCGACCGGCGGACGCGGCGTGGACCTGGTCCTGGACCCGGTCGGCGGCCCGCTGTTCGAGGCCGGGCTCGCCTCCCTCGCGGTCTTCGGCCGCCTGGTCTCCTTCGGCAACGCGAGCTCCGCCGCACCCTGGCAGGTCGGCCAGCCCGAGCTCTACCCGACCGGCATCTCCGTCTCCGGCTTCTCGATCCTCACCCTTTCCCAGACCGCGCCGGACGCCCTGCGCGCCCTCGCCGAAGCGGCCTTCGCCAAGGTCGTGGACGGTACGGTCGTCCTCCCCGTCACCGCCGAGTTCCCGCTCGCGGACGCGGCTGAGGCCCACCGCCTGCTGGGCTCCCGCACCAGCACGGGCAAGCTCCTCCTGAAGGTGGCATAGGCCCTTCCGGAGCGCGGACCCTCAGGCTCTCAGCCCTTCATGACGAAGGCCGCCAGGCATATGCCTGGCGGCCTTCATCCGACGCCGAAAGGCCGCGCATCAGGCCTCGCCCTCGTCCTCGGCTGCCCACGGCGCGCCCGGGACCACCAGCGGCGAGCCCGTCACCGGGTCCGGGACGACGACCGATTCCAGGCCGAAGACCTCCCGTACCAGCTCCGCCGTGACGACCTCGGACGGCGTGCCCTCCGCGACGACGTGGCCCGCCTTCATGGCGACCAGGTGGTCGGCGTACCGGGCGGCCTGGTTGAGGTCGTGCAGGACCACGACCACCGTGCGGCCCCGGACGCGGTTGAGGCGGCGGACCAGGTCCAGGACCTCGACCTGGTGGCTGATGTCCAGGTAGGTGGTGGGCTCGTCAAGAAGGAGCAGGTCGGTCTCCTGGGCGAGGGCCATCGCGATCCACACCCGCTGGCGCTGGCCGCCGGACAGTTCGTCCACCGAGCGGTCGGCGAGGGCGGTCACGTCCGTGCGCTCCATCGCGTCGACGACGGCCCGCTCGTCCTCCTCCGACCACTGCTTCCACCACGCCTGGTGCGGCTGCCGGCCGCGCGCCACCAGGTCGGCGACGGTGATCGCCTCCGGCGCGACCGGGGTCTGCGGCAGCAGACCGATGGACCGGGCGATCCGCTTCGTCGGGAGCTTCGCCAGTTCCTCCCCGTCGAGGAGGACGGCCCCGCCCTGCGGCCGGAGCAGCCGGCCCAGCGCGCGCAGGGTGGTCGACTTGCCGCACGCGTTCGGGCCGACGATCACCGTCACCCGGCCGTCGGGTATCGCCAGGTCCAGCTCCTCGACGACCGTGCGCTCCTCGTACGCGAGCGTCAGCCCGCGTGCCGCCAGCCTGCTCGTCGTCCCCGTCTCCGCGGTCCCCGCCGTCGACACGCTCATGACCTGCCTCCCACTCCACGGCCGCGCACGATCAGCCAGATCAGGTACGGGGCGCCGACCGCCGCCGTCAGAACACCCACCGGCAGTTCGGTGGGGGACAACAGACGCCGGCCCAGCAGGTCGGCGAGGACCACGATCAGCGCGCCGAGCACCGCCGACGCGAACAGCGGGATCTGCGCGGTACGGGTGACGCGGCGGGCGATCTGCGGGGCGAGGAGCGCCACGAAGTCGACCGGTCCGGCCACTCCCGTCGCGACGGACGCGAGCGTCACGCCGACGGCCACGAGCCCGAGCCGGACCCGGCCGAGCCGTACGCCCAGCGCGGTCGCCGTGTCGTCGTCCAGCGACACCGTCCGCTGCGCCCGCGCCGCCCACGCGAGGGCCGGGAGCAGCGCGAGCAGCGTCCAGCGCAGCGGCGCCGCCTCGTCCCAGCCGCGCCCGTTGAGGGAGCCGGTCATCCAGATCTGGGCCTGCTGGGCGACGAGGTAGTCGCCCTTCGTCATGAACAGGTGGATCAGCGAGCGCAGCGCGATCGCGAAGCCGATGCCGATGAGCACGAAGCGGGTGGCGTGCAGCCCGCCGCGCCACGCGAACACGTAGACGAGCGCGGCGGCGAGCAGCCCGCCCGCGATGGACACGTACGGGATCAGGTCGTACGACACGAGCCCGAAGGTCATCGCGGCGACCGTCACCGCGCCCGCGCCCTGGCTGATGCCGATGACGTCGGGGCTGGCGAGCGGGTTGCGGGCGACGGTCTGGACGAGTGCGCCCGCGACCCCGAACGCGGCGCCCGCCATCAGCCCGGTCACGAGCCGCGGCAGCCGCAGCTCCTCGACGGCGAAGCGGGCGGGGAGCCGTTCGTCGGTCAGCAGCACCCGCAGCACGTCGGCGGGGGCGGTGAACCGTTCGCCGACGCAGAGGTACGCGACCGAGGCGGCGGCCAGCAGGAGCAGCAGGCCCGCCACGACGAGGACGGAGCGGCGGTGGAGGAGGAAGGAGACGCGGCCGGCGCGCACCAGCGCGTACCCGGAGGGGCGTACCCGGACCCCGGCCCGTTCGGTGGCGGTCACGCGGGCACCGCCTTGCGCCGCACCAGCGTCACCAGGAACGGCACGCCGATCAGCGCCGTCATCACGCCGGCCGGCACCTCGCCCGGCGGGAACAGGACCCGGCCGACGACGTCCGACACCAGCAGCATCACCGGGCCGATGAGCGCCGCCATCGGCAGCACCCAGCGGTGGTCGGAGCCGACGACCGCGCGCGCGATGTGCGGGACGGCGAGCCCGACGAACGCGATCGGTCCGGCCGCCGCGACCCCCGCGCCGGTCAGCACGGTCGCGCCGAGCCCGCCCACGATCCGCACCGTCGCGACCCGCTGCCCGAGGCCGCGGGCGACGTCCTCGCCGAGCGCGAGCGCGTCGAGCCCGCGCGCCACCGACATCACCAGGACCGCGCCGATCAGCAGGAACGGCCAGACCTGGCCGACGATCTGGGCGTCCCGGCCGTCCAGCGAGCCGATCTGCCAGAACCGGAACTCGTCCAGCGCGGACGCCTTCGTCGTCAGGACGCCGGTCGTCACCGAAAGGAGGAGCGCGTTGACGGCCGCCCCGCCGAGCGCCAGTTTCACCGGCGTGGCGCCGCCGCGCCCGGCGGCCGCGATGGCGTAGACGGCGACGGAGGCGAGCGCGGCGCCCGCGAAGGCGAACCACACGTACCCCGTCAGGGTGTGCACCCCGGCGAAGGCGATCGCGAGCACGACGCCGACCGACGCGCCCTGGCTGATGCCGAGGATGCCGGGGTCGGCGATCGGGTTGCGGGTGATGCCCTGGAGCGCGGTGCCGGCGAGCGCGAGGGCCGCGCCGACCATCAGGCCGATGAGCGTACGGGGCAGCCGCAGCTGCCGTACGACCTCGGCGTCCGGGCTCAGCGCGGCACCGCCGCCGTGGGTCAGGGCGTCGAACACGGTCGAGGGCGCGATGGCGCGGGCGCCCACCGCGAGACTGAGGACGACCGCGAGCAGCAGGGCGACGACCGCCGCCGTGGTCGCGAGGACGCGCCGCGGCGCGCGCCGGGTGCGTATGACGGGCGGCGGGGCGGGCGGGGCGGGGGTGGAGGTGGCGGGCATGGCGGGCACGGACACCCATCAAAGGCTCGGGACCGCGGGACTGGCGGTGCGACGGTCGGCGGACGGCGGACGGCGGACGGCGGACATGAGGGGGTCGCCGCGGGGGCGAGGTTTGGTAAGGCTTGGCTAAGTCTAGACCCCCGCCCTCTTGAACCCCCCGGCACAATGGCCCCCATGACCACCCTGGAGAGCACACCCGCCGCACCCACCGTCGGCTTCGACCTCGACATGACGCTCATCGACTCCCGCCCCGGCATCAAGGCGATCTACCTCGCCATCGCCGCCGAGACCGGCGTCCCGATCGACGCCGACCTGGTGGTTTCCCGGCTCGGGCCGCCGCTGGAGCAGGAGATGGCCAACTGGTTCCCGGCCGAGCGGGTGCCGGAGATGGTGGACCGTTACCGCGCGCTCTACCCGGAGCACGCCATCGAGGCGAGCCTCGCGCTGCCCGGCGCGAAGGATGCGATTCAAGCCGTTCGCGAGGCGGGCGGCCGGACGATAGTCGTCACCGCCAAGAACGCGCCCCACGCGCGTCTGCACCTGACCCACCTCGGCATCGAGGCGGACGAGGTCGTCGGCGGGCTGTGGGCCGAGGGCAAGGCGGAGGCCCTGCGCGCGCACGGCGCCAAGGTGTACGTGGGCGACCACACCGGCGACGTGCGCGGCGCGGCGACCGCCGGCGCGCTGTCGGTCGCGGTGACCACCGGACCGTGCGCCGCCGAGGAACTGCAGGCCGCCGGCGCGCATGTCGTGCTCAGTGACCTGACGGACTTCCGTCCCTGGTGGGAGGACTACCGGGGCTGAGCCGCGGCGGTCTGGACGGCCCGCGCCCGGCGGCGCTGCACGGCGACCGAGCGCAGCACGCCGGCCGCGGCCACCAGGAAACCGACGCCCATCAGCATGGAGACGAGGTACGCGATCGTCGGAAACGGGTCGGTGCCGAGCAGCAGCGGCGCCACCGTGACCAGGGTCGCGACCGCGCCCACGATGAAGACGATCACACCGGCGCGGATCAGACCGTCGCCGGCGGCACTGTCGTCCGCCGGGGCCGGAGCCGGGGCCGAGGGGGTTTCACTACGCATTCGGCCAGGGTAGTTCCCCGGCCGGGTGGAACGGGCCGGTGGCGTCTTGTCAGCGGGCCGGAGCCCACTAGCCTTGGACCCGGCGGGTCGGTTTCGCGACCCGCTCTCTGTCTTTCACCAGAGCTTTTCCGCAGAGCCGGGCTCCCGGCGCCCCCATCGAGGACGAGGACGGACGTGCCTACCGGCAAGGTCAAATGGTTCAACAGCGAGAAGGGCTTCGGCTTTCTCTCCCGTGACGACGGCGGCGACGTCTTCGTGCACTCGTCGGTGCTCCCCGCCGGAGTCGACGCCCTGAAGCCGGGCCAGCGGGTGGAATTCGGTGTCGTCGCGGGTCAGCGCGGTGACCAGGCGCTCTCCGTGGTCGTCCTCGACCCGGCCCCGTCCGTCGCCGCGGCGCAGCGCCGTAAGCCCGACGAACTGGCGTCCATCGTCCAGGACCTGACCACGCTCCTGGAGAACATCACGCCGATGCTGGAGCGGGGCCGCTACCCCGACAAGGCGCACGGCAAGAAGATCGCCGGACTGCTGCGGGCGGTCGCCGACCAGCTCGACGTGTGAGCGGCTGACCGGCCGTTCCGACGGTGTCAGGGGCGCGCACCTACGGGTGCGCGCCCCTTTGCCGTCCCGTATCGCCGTCCCCTACGGGAATCGGAGCGAGTCCGGGGCGAGCGCCGGGACGAGGCCCTCGGCCGCCGCGCGCGTGAGCAGCCCGCGGACGGCCGCGTAACCGTCCTCGCCCAGGTCGGCGGTGAACTCGTTGACGTAGAGGCCGATGTGCTGATCGACGACCTTCGGGTCCATCTCCTGCGCGTTCTCCAGTACGTACGGCAGGGAGACGGACGGGTCGTCCCAGGCCATCCGGACCGAAGCCCGCGCCGCGTCGGCGAGCAGCCGCAGGGTGTCCTCGCCCAGCGAGCGCCGGGCCACGATCGCGCCGAGCGGGATCGGCAGGCCGGTGGTGCGCTCCCAGTGCTCGCCCATGTCGGCCAGCGCGCGCAGCCCGTAATCCTGATAGGTGAACCGGGCCTCGTGGATGACGAGTCCGGCGTCCACCTTGCCGTCCCGCACCGCCGGCATGATCTCGTGGAACGGCAGCACCACGATCTCGCCGACGCCGCCCGGGATCATGTCGGCGGCCCACAGCCGGAACAGCAGGTACGCGGTCGACCGCTCGCTCGGCACGGCGACCGTCTTGCCCGCCAGCTCCGCCGGGTCGTGCGCCTCGCGCGCGAGGACGAGCGGCCCGCAGCCGCGGCCCAGGGCGCCGCCGCAGGGCAGCAGCGCGTACTCGTCGAGGATCCACGGCAGGACGGCGTACGAGACCTTCAGGACGTCATATGCCCCGTCGCCGCGCTCCGCCCACCCGTTGGTGAGGTCGATGTCGGCGAAGGTGACGTCGAGGTGCGGGGCGCCGGGGACGCGGCCGTGCGCCCAGGCGTCGAAGACGAAGGTGTCGTTGGGGCAGGGCGAGTAGGCGATCTTCAGGTTCACTGCGGGATTCCCTCGGGGTCCACGAATACGGTGCTGCCGAGCAGCCGGAAGGCGTCGCGCAGCGCGGCCAGGGCCTCGCCGATCCGCCAGGCGGCGCGGTCGCGAGGGCCGACGGCGTTGGACACCGCGCGGATCTCGGCGACGGGCACGCCGTACGCGGCGGCGGCCTCCGCCACCCCGAAGCCCTCCATGGCCTCGGCCGCGGCGCCCGGATGACGTCCCGCCAGCTCGGCGGCGCGTGCGGCGGTGCCGGTGACGGTCGAGACGGTGAGCACCGGGCCGACGACGGCCGGCCGGCCGCCGTCCGCGAGGGCGCGGGCGATCCGGGTGGCGAGCGCGGGCGCGACGGGGTGCGTGGACCGTCCGAAACCGAGTTCCTCGACGGCGAGATAGCCGTCGGGCGTCTGGGCGCCCAGATCGGCCGCGACGACGCTGTCCGCGACGACGACACTCCCGAGGGGCGCGCGCGGCGCGAAACCGCCGGCGATCCCGGCGGAGACCACCAGGTCGTACGGGCGGCCTGAGGCGGGCGCGTCGGGGGAGAGAGCGTCCGGGGAGCCGGAGGCGGGGCCGGAGGCGGAGTCAGACCTGGAGCCGGAGGCGACGGCGAGAGCCGTGGCGGTCGCGGCGGCGGCTGCGGCGGGGCCCACACCGGCGGCGAGGATGTCGACGGTGAATCCGGGGGCGGTGTGGCGGCGTACCACCAGGCCACCGGGCAGCCGGACGGCGCCCTCGGCCGGATCCGCGGTGTCAGCGGAGCCTACGGGGCGTGCGGGGTCCCCGGGGTTCGCGAGATCCCCGGAGTTCGCAGGGTGGCCGAGGCCCGTGGCGACGGAGTCCGCCTCCGCCGCCACGGCCGTCACGACCAGAATGCGAGGGGCCAGGGTCAGGACTTCTTCTTGAGCTCGAAGTGCCAGATCCCGGCCACGTTCTTGCCGGAGTTCGCGACGATGGTGACCTGGGTCTTCTCCGGGGCGGGGCCCATCTGGCTGGAGAAGAAGGCGCTGGCCGGGATGGTCCGGTAGGTGCCCTTGAAGGGCTCCGGCTCCGCGTTGCGGCCCCCGAGGAAGATCGTCCAGCCGAGCTCGGCGATCTTCGGGTCCACGCCGAAGCGGATCTGGTCCATGGCGGGGTCCACGGAGATGGACTGGGTCGGCTTCTTGTTGAGGCAGCCCGGGATGTCCTTGTCCGGGAGTGGCTTGCCGTCGTTGTAGCAGGCAGCCTCGGTGTTCACCGACGAGGACCCGACCGTCACGGTCGCGAGCGGGGTCGGCTTTTCGCAGGCGGACAGGAGGAGGAGCCCCGCGGAGACGGCCCCGAGGGCCACGGCGGCTCGGCGGCGCTTGGGGGTGAGGAACGCAACGGTCATGGCCCGAAGGCTATCGGGCCGCCGCGTCCACGACACGCGGGGGTACGGCGTGCCGCCTTATAGACCCCCGCCTCGCCCCGCTCGACGGCGCCCCGGCGCTCCCCGCGTGTCGGCGCGGCGCAGGCCGCCTCCAGCCGTACCGCGGGCGACTCTTCCCTACGAACCGTCATGTACCGCACAAACCTCGGCAGGTACGCGGAGGATCCCCGGCCGGGCCGATCGACACGGTCCGCGCTACGCCACCCGCGCCCGTCTCGTGTTCCCCTGCGGCCCGTGCCGCCGGGCCTCCGCGATCAGTCCCCGTACGGACAGCAGCGCGCCCAGGGCCAGGATGCCCGCGGCCACCGACATGCCCAGCGTGCCGTTCAGCGGCAGCGCGATCCCGATGCCGCCGCCCACCACCCACGCCATCTGGAGCGCCGTCTCCGAACGGGCGAACGCCGACGTACGGACCGACTCCGGCACGTCCCGCTGGATCAGCGCGTCGAGCCCCAGCTTGGACAGGGCCTGGGTCAGGCCGGCCATCGCGCCGAGCACGGCGACCATCAGGCCGCCGAAGAACACCGCCGCACAGACCGTGGTGGCCAGTACGGCCGACAGCATGGTGGCGATGATCACCTCGGGGCGCCCGCGGTGGCCGCGCAGGAGCGAGCCGATCGCCGTGCCGCAGGCGTTGCCGACGCCCGCCGCCACGCCCACGATGCCGAGCGACACGGCCGCGGTCTGGCCCGGCAGCGGGTGCACGCGCAGCAGGAAGGCCAGGAAGAAGATCAGGAAGCCGCCGAGCATGCGCTGGGCCGCGTTCGCCTGGAGGCCGTGCAGGACGGCCGGGCCGACCGTCCGCAGATTCGGCTTCGGCTCGCGGGCTGTGCGCTCGCCGCGCGTCCCCCTGCCACGTGTCCCCCCGCCGCGTGCCCGGCCGGGTCCGCTCGGCGACGCCCCGGCTGACGACGCCCCGGCCGACGACGCTCCGGCTCCCGGCGCGAGCAGCAGCGCGCGCCGTTCCCCCTTCGCCGAGTCCACGCCCGGCGGCAGCCGCAGCGCCCAGTACCCGCCGAGCAGGAACACGGCGCACGCCCCGTACAGCGGCCAGCCCGGCCCCACCAGCTGGAGCCCCGCCGCGACCGGCGCGGCGGCTCCGGTGGCGAGCAGGCCGGCGAGCGTCACCCGCGAGTTCGCCCGTACCAGTGAGAAGTCCGGCGGCAGCAGCCGCGGCACGACGGCGCTGCGCACCACCCCGTACGCCTTCGACGCGACGAGCACGCCCAGCGCCACCGGATACATCTGGATGCCGCCGTGCGCGATCGTGGCGGACAGGGCGACCGCGAGCATCGCCCGGGCCAGCATGGACGCCGCCATGGCCGCGCGGCGGCCGTGCGGAAGCCGGTCCAGCAGCGGGCCGATCACCGGCGCGAGAAGGGTGAACGGGGCCATCGTGATGGCGAGGTAGAGGGCGACCCGGCCGCGCGCCTCGTCCGTCGGGACGGCGAAGAAGACGGTGGAGGCGAGGGCGACGGTGATCATCACGTCGCCGGCGCCGTTCACGGCGTGCAGTTCGATCAGTTTGCCCAGACCGGTCTCGCCCGCGCCGTGCGCGTGCGTGGCGCGACGAATGCCCTTCGCGGTGCCGGTGAGTGGCCGGTGCAAGGCGCGCCCGACCCTCCGGCCCGCTCGGCTGAGCGGTCCGGCATGATCGTGTGATCGTGCGGGAGACCGTGCGGCTGCCACGTCGCCATAGTGCCCCAGGAGGGGCTCCGGGGGTCCGCGGAGCGTCCGGCATGCGGGCTACTTGAGGCGCGCAGGTGGGCTGAGCGCGGCGAACGGGGTAGCGTGCGTAGCGCGCCACCGGCGGATGTGCTCGGCCGCGCGCCTCTTCGGCATCCCGCAGAATGGATGACGATAGGTGTGCCCGAGACACGCGAGAGATCGCCGGGCGTGGACGTCGATGCGGCCCTCAGGTCCGCTCCGCCCACTGTCCGGAACGTCGCTCCCGCTCCTCGGCCGGCGCACCCGTGAGACGGCGTAGGAGAGAAGCGAGACCTGTGAGTGCTGCGACGACGCGAAGCCGTACCCAGCGAGCCCCGCGTACCCCGCGAGCGGCGCGTACCCCGGACCGCCTCTGCGCCGAGGCGGTAGACCTCGCCAGGGAGGCCGCCGAGGAGGCGGCCGCGCCCGGGGTGGTCGGAGAACACGTGGAGGCCGTCGCCGAGGGCGACCGGGTCGTCACGCACTTCTTCCGGGCCAAGGAGCCGGGCTACCGCGGCTGGCGCTGGGCCGTCACCGTGACCCGGGCCTCCCGCGCGAAGAACGTCACCCTCGACGAGGCCGTCCTGCTGCCCGGCCCCGACGCGCTCCTCGCCCCCGAGTGGGTGCCGTGGAGCGAGCGGCTGCGCCCGGGCGACATGGGCCCCGGCGACCTGCTCCCGACCGAGCAGGACGACCCGCGCCTGGATCCCGGCTACTCGGGCGAGGACGTGCCGCCGCCGGACTCCGTCGTCTCGGAGGAGATGGCGGACCACCTCGACGCCGAGGACGCCGAGATCACCGGGCGCGTGCCGTCGCGCGGCGCCATCGCGGCCGTCGCCGACGAGCTGGGCATGCGCCGCGCCCGGGTGCTGTCCCGGTACGGGCTGCACCTCGCGGCCGACCGCTGGGACGAGGCCTTCGGCCCGAACACGCCGATGGCCCAGGCCGCCCCGGCGACCTGCGTGTCCTGCGCCTTCCTGGTGCCGATGGCGGGCTCCCTGAAGCAGGCGTTCGGCGTCTGCGCCAACGCGTTCTCGCCGGCCGACGGCCACGTCGTGTCGCTCGCGTACGGCTGCGGCGGTCACTCCGAGGCGGCCGTCATGCCGAAGCCGCCGCGCCCGGCCGCGCCGGTCCTCGACTCGTTCTCGGCCGACGTGTTCCCGCTCCGCCCGGCCAAGGACTCGGGTTCGACGACGGAGCCGGACGGCGCGTCGGAGGACCTGGGGCACTCGTAACCCGTAGGGGGCGCCCCGCCGTCAGGCCCGTACACCCTGAGGAGTCGTACGGGCCGCGGCGTCTCATGGGCCGTGGCGTCTCACGCGCCGGAGCGCGCACCGCGTCCGTGCCGGAGGGGCGTGCCGTCGTTCGTGCCGGGCGGGCGGGCGGTCGTACGTCCCGGACGGGCGTACCGGACACGTGCACCGGACTGCTGTACGTGACGCAGCCCCCGTACGCCTCTCGGCGCCACGTCCCCGCGTTCCGGAGCCCCGGCCGAGGTCTCTCCCGTCAGGGGCGCGTACGTGCCCTTGTGCGCCCCTGAGGGGCGGACGCGCCCCGGCCGTCGGAGCGGTCGCGGGCACGGTACCTTCGGGCACCGGTATCGGCACCGGGCCCCCGCCCGGCCGCCGGACCAGGGCAGTGACCGGGATCCGGATCCCCGGACCTCGGCACCCGGGCCGGCCCGCCCCGTTCCACCCCCACCCCGACTCGTCCCGCAGAGTGGAGTCAGACGTGAGCGTCGTCAGCGTCAGGACGTCGACCGACGGAGCCGACCCCTTCGGTACCGCACGGCTTCGCAGAGGCGTGCTCGACGCGTGGGCCGCCGGCCCGGCGCGGTTCCGCGAGGACGCCAACGCCGAGGAGGACCTGGTTCTCGGCGGCTACCGCGACCGGCTCGTCGTCGAACTCGCCCAGAACGCGGCCGACGCCGCCCGCCGCGCCGGCGTCCCCGGCCGGCTCCGGCTCACCCTGCACCCGGCCGGCGCCGACGGTCCCGCCGTCCTCGCCGCCGCCAACACCGGCGCCCCGCTCGACGCCGCCGGCGTCGAGTCCCTGTCGACGCTGCGCGCCTCCGCCAAGCGCACCGAGCGCGACAACACCGCCGCCGCGGGCCCGGCCACCGTAGGCCGCTTCGGCGTCGGCTTCGCCGCCGTCCTCGCCGTCTCCGACGAACCGGCCGTCCTCGGCCGCCACGGCGGCGTCCGCTGGTCCCTCGCCGAGGCCCGCGCGCTCACCGCCGACGTCGCCCGGCACAGCCCCGGCCTCGGTGACGAACTGCGCCGCCGCGAGGGCCACGTACCGCTGCTGCGCCTCCCGTTGCCCGCCGAGGGCACCGCGCCCGACGGCTACGACACGGTCGTCGTCCTGCCGCTGCGCGACGCCGCCGCCGTGGATCTCGCCGAACGGCTGCTCGCCGCCGTCGACGACGCCCTGCTGCTCACCCTGCCCGGCCTGACCGAGGTCGTCGTCGAGACCGCCGAGGGCGTCCGCACCCTCGCCCGCGCCGAGCGCGACGGATACGTCCACATCCAGGACTCCACGACCGGCGCCCACCGCTGGCGTACCGTCAGCCACGGCGGCCCGCTCGACCCGGCGCTCCTGAAGGACCGGCCGGTCGAGGAACGCCTCCGCCCGCACTGGTCGGTCACCTGGGCCGTCCCCGTGGACGAGGACGGCGCGCCCCGCTACCCGCAGACCACTCCGGTGGTGCACGCCCCCACCCCCACCGACGAGCCGCTGGGCATCCCCGGCCTGCTCATCGCCTCGTTCCCGCTGGACACCGCGCGCCGCCACCCGGCGCCGGGACCGCTGACCGACTTCCTGGTGGACCGCGCCGGTGAGGCATATGCCGAACTGCTCGCGGACTGGCAGCCGGTGACCACCGGCACCCTCGACCTCGTCCCCGGCCCGCTCGGCAAGGGCGCGCTCGACGGGGCCCTGCGCGCGGCGATCCTGGACCGGCTGCCGAGGATCGCGTTCCTGGCCCCGGCCGTCCCCTCCGAGGAACTGCCCGCGCTGCGGCCGATCGAGGCCGAGGTCGTGGAGGGCGCGGGCGCCGAGACGGTAGCCGTGCTCGCCGAGGTGTTCCCGACGCTGCTGCCCGCCGGTCTGGAGCGGCGCGTGGAGCTGCGCACGCTGGGCGTGGGCCGGCTGCCGCTGACGGAGGCCGTGGACCGGCTCACGGGCGTGCACCGGGCGCCGGAGTGGTGGTGGCGGCTGTACGACTCGCTGGCGGGCGTCGACCCGGAGCGGCTGACGGGCCTGCCCGTGCCACTGCAGGGCCCGGCGGAGGAGCCGGCGACGGAACCGGCCGTCGATCCCATCGAGGGGGACGCCGAGGTGCCGATGGGTGCCCGGATCCGTACCACCATCGGCCCCCGCCAGGTCCTGCTGCCGCAGGACCACACCTCCGCCGACCTGACCCGGCTCGGCCTGAAGGTCGCCCACCCGGACGCCGCCCACCCGATCCTGGAGAAGCTGGGCGCCGTCCCGGCGACCCCGCGCGCCGTGCTGACCACGCCGCAGGTACGGGCCGCGGTCGCGGCCTCGCTCGACGCGGGCGAGATCTGGGACGAGGACGCCGACACGCTCGACGCGGACGAACTCGCCGAGACCGTCCTCGCCCTCGTCCGGGACGCGGACCTCGCACCCGGCGAAGAGCCCTGGCTTGGCGCCCTCGCGCTGCCCGACGAGGACGGTGAACTGGCCCCGGCGGGCGAACTGGTGATGCCCGGATCGGCGTTCGCCTCCGTGATGCGCGAGGACGAACTGCCGCTCGTGGAGGCGGAACTGGCCGAGCGGTGGGGCGAACAGCCGCTCGCCGCCTGCGGGGTGCTCGCCGGCTTCCAGCTGGTACGCGCCGCCGACCTGGTCCTCGACCCAGACGAACTGGAGCCCCGTGAGGGCGACTTCGCGGAGCCTGACGACGCCGGACTGCTCGACGCCGTGGACGTGTGGTGCGAGGACGTGCTCGACCGGCTGCCCGACACCCCGGTGCCGCCGGTCGCCACGGAGATCGTCGCCGTACGGGACCTCGACCTCGTCGACGACGACGCCTGGCCGCAGGCCCTCGCCCTGCTCGCCCGGCCGCCGCTGCGGGACGCCCTGACCCAGCCCGTACGGGTCCTGCTGCCGGACGGCACGACCGAGACCGTACGGTCGTACACCGCCTGGTGGCTGCGCGACCACCCGGTCCTCGACGGCCGCCGGCCCGCCGGACTGCGCGCGGCCGGCACGGACCCGCTGCTCGCCGGCCTGTACGACGCGGCCGACGCCACCGGTTTTGACGACGAGCAGGTGCTGCGGGCCCTCGGCGTCCGTACCTCCGTGGCCGCCCTCCTCGACGAGCCGGGCGGCGCCGCCGAACTCCTGGCCCGCCTCGCCGACCCCGGCCGCGAGGTCACCGGCGCCCAACTGCACGCCCTCTACACCGCGCTGGCGGACCTCGACCCGGAGCAGGTCACCCTGCCCGACGAGCTGCGCGCGGTCGTCGACGGCACCCTGGTCGTCGTCGACGCGGCGGACGCCCTCGTCGCCGACGCCCCCGACCTGCTGCCCCTCACCGCCGGGCTGCCCCTCCTCCCGGTCGCCCCGGACCGGGCGGCCGACCTGGCGGAACTCTTCCAGGTCCGCCGGCTGAGCCAGGCCGTCGAGGCCGAGGTCACGACGGACGGCGAGGAACACGACGTGCCGCCCGCCGTCCACGCCCTCCTCGGCCCGGACACCCCCGCCACGTACGTCGAGCACGACGAACTCCGCGCCGCCGGAACCGAACTCGACTGGCGCCGCACCCCCGACGGCGTCCTGCACGCCGCCACCCTGGAGGGCGTCGCCGCCGGCCTCGCCTGGGCCACCCGCCAGTGGCCCCGCCGCTTCGAGGTGGCCGCGCTGCTGGAAGACCCGTCGCGGACGGAGGAGTTGGCGCGGGACCGCTGGTTCGACTGAGCGGGGTGGGGTACGGGGCGGGGTCTCGGAGGCGGTCCGGTGCCTGGGGGCGCCGCCCGCCGGCCCCGCGTCGCTCGGTCGGCCGACCGCGTTTGCAGGCCCCCGGCCCCGGTGGCAGCGTCGCCGGTGGGCCGGGCGAGACGGCACCGGCGAGCGCGACCGGAAGAGGGACAGGCATGGCCAAGGAAGGACTGCGGGTCACCGTTCAGGGCGACCTGCCGGCGGACACGATGGAGCGGATCGCGGCCGCCGTGCGGCGGACGGTGCTCGACGAGGTCGCGGAACTCGACATCGCGCCCCCGCTGCGCGAGGTGGCCCCCGCCGAGCGGACCGCCAAGCCGGGGCAGCCGGACGCCGCGCTGCCCCGTCCTCCGATCATGGGGATCATCTTCGAGCCGGAGGAGTAGTGGCCGGGGGAGTAGCGCCCGGGGGAGGCCCCCGGGCGGGCACGGGGAGCGGGGCGACCTGCCCCAGCAGTTCCTGTACCGCCGGCCATCTGCTGCTCGGCATCGTCCGGCCGGACGGGACCGTCGCCGCGCTGCACCCGCCGCTGCCGGTGAGCGCCGCGTTCGCCGACCGCGCGGCGGCCCCCGGGCTGCGCCCGCCCGAGGCCCGGTTCCGCTTCGCCGGCCCGTGTGTCGAGTCGGCGTGCCGCCAGTGGGCGGAGGGCCGGTGCACCCTGGGCGACGAGGTGGCGGACCGGGGCCGCGCCGAGCGTGCGGAGCGCGCCGGGTCCGACGCGTCCGCGCCGCCGCCGTGCGCGATCCGCCCCACCTGCCGCTGGTGGGCCCAGGGCGGCGCCGACGCCTGCCGGATCTGCCCGGGTGTCGTGCACACCACGACCGTGGCGTCCGCCTGACGGCCCCCGACGCCTGACCGGGCGCCCGGAGGGCCTACTCCCGTCCCAGTCCCATCGGATTCGGGAACGGGATGGCCCCGGAGGCGACCACCTCCGCGGCGACCGGGACGAGCAGTTCCAGGACCCGTTCGCGTTCCTCCCGCCCCAGCGCGTCGTAGTACGGCCGGGCGGCCAGGGCGTCCGTACGGGTTTCGACGCGGGTACGCAGGGCGTGGCCCTCGGCGGTGGGCCGCCCGGAACCGTCCAGGAGGTCCCGGGCGGTCAGCCGGGCGGCGGCCGCCCGCCAGTCGGCCTCGCTCCAGCCGCGGTTGTCGCGCAGGGTCTGCTCGGGCGCGCCGCCCGCGGCGGCGGCGAAGAGGACGTGGACCTCGCAGCCGTCGAGGCCCTCGGCCGTGAGGAGGGCGACATGGCCGTCCCCGCGGTGTTCCCGGAGCGCCGTCGTGGCCTGCCACAGCGCGCCCACCGGATCGCCGGCGCCCGTACCCTCGCCCGTACCCGTACCCGTACCCGTACCCGTACCCTCGCCCGTACCCGTGCCCGTACCCGCATCCGTATCGGAGCCCACCAGTCCGCGGTTCGCGGCGAACAGCGGGCGCCCGGCACCGTCGGCCGCCGCCACCACCCGTTCGAGGAGTGGGACGAGTTCGGGGGCCGTCTTCGCCGCCGAAGGGGCCACCCGGCGCAGCGCGGCGGTCGCGGCCTCGCCCCGCGCGCGAAGGACGGCGTCCGGGGTGGCATATGCCCAGGCGTCCGGGATCGCGCGGCGCACCATCGCGGGGTGGAAGTTGTAGAACGTGCCGTCCACCACCCCGGCGGACACGGCCCCGAGGGGCGCGGCGCGGGACGCGAAGTACCCCATCCAGAAGCCCCGCAGCCCGACGGCCCGGTTGGCTTCGCGGCTCTCGGGCGCGAAGTACGTGACGGCGTGCGCCGGTTCCATGACCTGCCAGACCCGGCGGGCGAACGCGCGCCGCTCGGCCCCGGCCCTCTCGTCTCCCTGATCCACAGCCGTCATCGTGTCACGGCGAAGGCCCCAACCTCGTGTCATATGCGCGAGATTGGGGCCTTCGCCGTGGCCGGGGAGGAGCCCGTCAGGCGGGGAAGCGGCGGCCGACCCACCGCCACGCCCACTCCAGGATCGCCGAGCCCACCGCCGCGATCGCGACGGCCGTCCACGGCATGGTCACGCCGACCAGCTTCAGGGCGAAGAACTGCTGGAGCCACGGCACCACGAGGACGACCAGGAACGCGCCGCCCATCGCGGCGACGAGCAGGAGGCGCCACCACGTGTAGGGGCGGGCGATGATCGCGAGCACCCACATGGAGACCAGGAACAGGGTGAGGGTCGCGACGCTCGTCTCGGCGTCGAGGGCGCCGGGGCCCGTGTAGTAGTGGCGGGCCAGCAGGTAGGTGGTGAAGGTGGCGGCGGCCGCGATGACGCCGGCGGGGATGGAGTACCGCATGACCCGCCGGACGAAGTTCGGTTTGGCGCGTTCCTTGTTGGGCGCGAGAGCGAGGAAGAACGCCGGGACGCCGATGGTGAGGGTGGACAGCAGGGTGAGGTGCCGGGGCAGGAACGGGTACTGGACGCCGGTGACGACGACGAGGATCGCGAGCAGCACCGAGTAGACCGTCTTCGTCAGGAAGAGGGTGGCGACGCGCGTGATGTTGCCGATGACCCGGCGGCCCTCGGCGACGACCGACGGGAGCGTGGCGAAGGAGTTGTCGAGGAGGACGATCTGCGCCACGGCGCGGGTGGCCTCGGAGCCGGAGCCCATGGAGACGCCGATGTCGGCGTCCTTCAGGGCGAGGACGTCGTTGACGCCGTCGCCGGTCATGGCGACCGTGTGACCGTGCGACTGGAGCGCGGCGACCATGTCGCGCTTCTGCTGCGGGGTGACCCGGCCGAAGACGGTGTGCTCGTCGAGGGCCGTCGCCATGGCCTCGCGTTCGGTGGGCAGGGTGCGCGCGTCGATGGTGTTGGCGGCGCCGGCCATGCCGAGCTTGCCGGCGACGGCGCCGACGGAGACGGCGTTGTCGCCGGAGATGACCTTGGCGGCGACGTTCTGGTCGGCGAAGTAGGCGAGGGTGTCGGCGGCGTCGGGGCGCAGCCGCTGTTCGAGGACGACGAGCGCGGTGGCGCGGGCGCCGGCGGCGATGTCGGGGGAGTCGAGGGGCGTCGGCTCCGCCGTGCCCCCGTCGCTCCCGGCGGCGGTCCCGTCGGCGGCGCGGGCGAGCAGCAGGACCCGCAGGCCCTGCTCGTTGAGCCGGTCGACCTCGGCGAGGGCCGGATCGCCGGCCGGCAGGAGGACGTCGGGCGCGCCGAGCAGCCAGGTGGAGTGCGCGGCGGCCCCGGCGCCCGCCCCACCCGACGTGCCCGCCCCGTTCCCGCGCTCCTCGAAGGCCGCGCCGCTGTACTTGCGGGCCGAGGAGAAGGGCAGGGCGTCCGTGCAGCGCCACTCCCCGCGGTCCGGATAGGCGTCGATGAGGGCCTGGAGGGAGGCGTTGGGGCGCGGGTCGGAGGCGCCGAGGGCGCCGAGCACCCGGCGTACGTACGACTCGTCGGCGCCGTTCAGGGTCTGGAGGCGGGTGACGTCCATGCCGCCCTCGGTGAGCGTGCCGGTCTTGTCGAGGCAGACGACGTCGACCCGGGCGAGCCCCTCGATGGCGGGCAGCTCCTGCACGAGGCACTGCTTGCGGCCGAGGCGGATCACGCCGATCGCGAAGGCGACGGAGGTCAGCAGCACCAGGCCCTCGGGGATCATCGGGACGATGCCGCCGACGGTGCGGGCGATGGCGCCCTTGAGGTTGTTGTTCTCGCCGACGAGCTGGCTGATGATCAGCCCGATCGCGGTCGGGATCATCATCCACGTCACGTACTTCAGGATCGTGGAGATGCCGGCGCTCAGCTCGGAGCGGACGAGGGTGAAGCGGGACGCTTCCTCGGCGAGCTGTGCGGCATATGCCTCGCGTCCGACTTTGGTGGCGGTGAAGGCGCCGCCGCCCGCGACCACGAACGACCCCGACATCATCCGGTCGCCGGGCTGCTTCAGGACGGGGTCGGCCTCACCGGTCAGGAGCGATTCGTCGACCTCCAGGTTGTCGGCCTCGGCGACGATGCCGTCGACGACGACCTTGTCGCCCGGGCCGAGCTCGATGAGGTCGTCGAGGACGATCTCGGAGGTGGAGATCTCGGTGGCGGCGCCGTCGCGGCGGACGGTCGGTTTCGCCTCGCCGATGACGGCGAGCCCGTCGAGGGTGCGCTTGGCGCGCAGCTCCTGGACGATGCCGATGCCCGTGTTGGCGATGATGACGTAGCCGAAGAGGCTGTCCTGGAACGGCGCGACGAAGAGCATGATCAGCCACAGCACGCCGATGATCGCGTTGAAGCGGGTGAAGACGTTGCCGCGGACGATGTCGGCGGTGGAACGGGAACTGCGGACGGGTACGTCGTTGACCTCGCCGCGTTCGACGCGCTTGGCGACCTCGGTGGCGGTCAGGCCGGTCGAGCGGGGCGCGACGGCGCCCCCGAGAGAGTCCGAGCCGGGACCGGAACCGGAGCTGGAGCCGGAAGCGGGACTTCGGCCGTGGTCGTCGGCTCCGTCGTCCCCGGTGTTGATCTTCGCCCGCTCAGTCATGTTTTCGACGGTACGGCCGGTTCCGGCCGGTCACCCACCGAAAGGTCCGAAGATCAGACCGGGGGAGGAGCGGGATGGTCCTCAGGTGCGACGCCGCCCCTTACGGGACAGGTGTACGGTCCCGCGGCCCCCGTGCCTACGCGCCGGACGCCTACGCGCCGGACGCCTACGCGCCGGACGCCTACGCGCCGGACGCCTACGCGCCGGACGCCTACGCGCCGGACGCCTACGCGCCGGACGCCTA
>NZ_JBEYHT010000007.1:170643-195028 GCF_040635425.1 Streptomyces laurentii
CGCGCCGGCGCCGTGCCCCGCCGCCTGCTCGGCCTCGCGCGCCGCCTGGTGGCGCTTGATCGCCGCGTCGCGCTTCCGTACGTACCAGATGCCGATCAGTCCGAGTCCGGCGCCGGCCAGGCAGGTCCACACCCACCAGGTCAGGTCCCGGTCGTCGAACCAGCCGTAGAAGGGGACCTGGGCGAGGAACAGGACGAACCAGAGGATCGTGCCGCCGGTGATGGTGGCGACGACGGGCCCCTCCAGGGGCTCGGGCGCCTCGTGCTTCGGTGTCCACTTCGCCATGTGGCTCAGTCTAGGCGGCCGGACCGTAAGGCTGGTTTACCGGTTTTCATGTCTTCGTACGACCTGTCGTACGAAGCTCCAAGCATCGGGTGCGTTCGCACACCGTCCGTGCGCGGGGCGCCTCTGATCGGTGACGGAGGGGGCAAGGCAGCACGGGGTCTACGCGCGGAGATAGACGTCCGCTCGTTCATGTGTTCATACTGAAAAACGTTTGCCTATGGCCGGTTTCCTTCGTATGAACCGCCAAAAGGAACTTCCCTCTCCTTTGACTCTTTCGAAGAGGAACCCCCATGAGTACGACGGCCACCGCCAAGGCCATGGCCCCGGAACCGCAGGACCAGCGTCCGGTCTCCGGTCTCGACCGCTATTTCAAGATCACCGAGCGCGGGTCCACAGTAGCGCGTGAAGTGCGCGGCGGCTTCGCCACCTTCTTCGCGATGGCCTACATCATCGTGCTCAACCCGATCATCCTCGGCAGCGCCAAGGACATGTACGGGCACCAGCTCGACAGCGGTCAGCTCGTCACCGCGACCGTCATCACCGCGGCGCTCTCGACGCTCCTCATGGGCGTCATCGGCAACGTCCCGATCGCCCTCGCCGCCGGTCTCGGCGTCAACACGGTCGTCGCGCTCCAGCTCGCGCCGAAGATGGCCTGGGCGGACGCCATGGGCATGGTGGTCCTCGCCGGCATCGTCGTGATGCTGATGGTCGCGACGGGTCTGCGCGAGCGCGTCATGAACGCCGTCCCGGGCAGCCTGCGCAAGGCCATCGCCATCGGTATCGGCCTGTTCATCATGCTGATCGGCCTCGTCGACTCGGGCTTCGTCTCCCGTATCCCCGACATCGCGCACACCACCGTCCCGCTGCAGCTCGGCGGCGACGGCCACCTCACCGGCTGGCCGGTGCTGATCTTCATCGTGGGCACGCTGCTCACCCTCGCGCTGATGGTCCGCAAGGTGCCGGGCGCGATCCTGATCTCGATCGTCGTGATGACGGTCGTCGCGATGATCGTCAACGCCGTCGCCAAGGTCCCGTCCTGGGGTCTGACCACCCCGGAGTGGCCGGGCAACCCGGTCGCCACGCCCGACTTCGGTCTCTTCGGCGAGTTCAGCCTGTTCGGCGGCTTCGAGAAGGTCGGCGTGCTGACCGGCGTCCTCTTCGTCTTCACCGTCCTGCTGTCCTGCTTCTTCGACGCCATGGGCACGATCCTCGGCGTCGGCGACGAGGCCAAGCTGATGGACAAGGACGGCAACTTCCCGGGCATCAACAAGGTCCTGCTGATCGACGGCCTCGCCGTCGCCTCCGGCGGTGCCACCTCCTCCTCCGCCACCACCTGCTTCGTGGAGTCCACGGCCGGTGTCGGCGAGGGTGCCCGTACGGGTCTCGCCTCCGTCGTGACCGGTGGTCTCTTCTCGGTCGCGCTGTTCCTGACGCCGCTCGCCACGATGGTGCCCTCGCAGGCGGCGACCCCCGCCCTGCTCGCGGTCGGCTTCCTGATCCTGGCGAACTCCGTCAAGGAGATCGACTGGAGCGACTACACCATCGCGATGCCGGCCTTCCTGGCCATGCTGATGATGCCGTTCACGTACTCGATCACGAACGGCATCGGCATCGGCTTCATCAGCTTCAGCCTGCTGCGCCTCGTGGCCGGCCGGGGCCGTGAGGTTCCGGCGGCGATGTACGCCGTCTCGGCGGTCTTCGTCTTCTACTACGCGATGCCGGCGCTGGGCCTGACCTGATCGCCGGGGGTGTCGGAGGCCCCGTAGAACTTCTCCGTCTCGTCGACGGCGGTCTGGAACCGCTCGTCGAAATCCTCGCGGATGAGCGTCCGGACGACATAGTCCTGGACGCTCATTCCGCGTTTGGCGGCATGGGCGCGGAGCCGCTCGAACAGCTCCCCCTCGATACGCAGGCTGAGCACGGTCGAATCCATGCCCGTCAGGTTCGCGTTAAGGAACGGTGCCGCGCGTCACTTTCCGGGCCGCTCTCACCCGTTTGGGTGATAGATGTGGCCGACATCTTTCCGATTGGTCTTTAGGTAGAGTAATGAGTTACGCTAAGGACATGCCCGATCTGTCCCATGGCTCCGCCGACGACGTCGCGGCCGTGAACGCGCTCCGCAGCGCGGTGATGCGGCTGAGCCGACGCCTGAAGCATCAGCGCGTCGACGAGTCGCTGAGCCCCACCGAGATGTCGGTGCTCGGCACCCTGTCGCTCTGCGGCTCCGCGACCCCTGGCGAGCTGGCCCGCAAGGAGCACGTCCAGCCGCCGTCGATGACCCGCATCGTCGCGCTGCTCGAAGCCAAGGGACTGGTCCGGCTCGAGCCGCACCCCGACGACCGCCGGCAGAAGGTGGTCAGCCAGACCGAGCAGGCAGAGGCCATGCTGGAGGAGTCCCGCACGAAGCGGAACGCCTGGCTGGCGACCATGGTCGAGGGCCTGGACGAGGAGGAGTGGGCGAAGCTGCGCGCCGCCGCTCCGGTCCTCGAGAAGCTGGCGCACCTGTAACCGCATCGAGGCGCCGAGGAGGCGAAGCACTTTGAGTACGGGATCCGGAGCAGACTCCGCCCCCGTCCGAAAACCCGACACCGACACCGAGGCCGGTACCGCACCCATACGGGGTACGGACACCGGCCCTGGCGCCGGCGAGGCGACCTACGCCGACGCTGACGCCACCCCCGCCGCTTCCGCTCATGGGGAGCGCGTGGACCGCGCGGAACACCCGAGGGCACCCCGTAAGGGACCCCTCTCCGAGGCCGCCAACGGCCCCGGGACCCCCAAGGTCTCCCGGGCCTCCGCGAAGCCGGAGAAGAACAAGGGGACGTTCTCCTCCCTCGCGGTCCGCAACTACCGGCTGTTCTTCAGCGGAGCGATCGTCTCCAACACCGGTACGTGGATGGCCCGCATCACCCAGGACTGGCTGGTCCTGAGCATCACCGGATCCGCCACGGCCGTCGGTATCACGACGGCCCTCCAGTTCCTGCCGATGCTGCTGTTCGGCCTGTACGGCGGCGTCCTCGCCGACCGCTACCCCAAGCGCCGCATCCTCCTCGTCAGCCAGGCCGCGCTCGGCGTCCTCGGCACGACCCTGGCCGTCCTGACCCTGACCGGCAATGTCCAGGTCTGGCACGTCTACCTGATCGCCTTCCTGCTCGGCATGGTCACCGTCGTCGACAACCCGGCCCGGCAGGCCTTCGTCTCCGAGATGGTCGGCCCGGACCAGCTCCGCAACGCGGTCTCGCTGAACTCGGCCAACTTCCAGTCCGCCCGGCTGGTCGGCCCCGCCGTCGCCGGCGTGCTGATCGCCACGGTCGGCAGCGGCTGGGCGTTCCTCCTCAACGGCCTGTCCTTCCTCGCCCCGATCGCCGGCCTGCTGCTGATGCGCACCAGCGAGCTCCACAAGGTGGAGCGCGCCCCGCGCGGCAAGGGCCAGCTGCGCGAGGGGCTGCGGTACGTGGCGGGGCGGCCGGACCTGATCTGGCCGATCGTCCTCGTCGGCTTCATCGGCACCTTCGGGTTCAACTTCCCGATCTGGCTGACCGCCTTCTCGGAGGAGATCTTCCACGTCGGCGCCGGCACGTACGGCTTCCTCAACACCCTGATGGCCGCCGGCTCCCTCGCCGGCGCCCTGCTCGCGGCGCGCCGCGGCTCGACGCGGCTGCGGATGCTGGTGATCGCGGCGGTCGTGTTCGGCGCGCTGGAGATCATGGCGGCGCTGTCGCCGTCGTTCTGGCTGTTCGCGCTGCTGCTCGTGCCGATCGGCATGATCGGCCTGACGGTCAACATCAGCGCCAACTCCGCCGTCCAGATGGCCACCGACCCGGTCATGCGGGGGCGTGTGATGAGCCTCTACATGATGGTGTTCGCGGGCGGCACCCCGATCGGCGCGCCGCTGCTCGGCTGGGTCACGGACAGCTTCGGCCCGCGGATCGGCTTCGCCACCGGCGGACTCGTCTCGCTGCTCGCGGCGGCCGTGATCGGCGCGATCCTGGCCCGCTCGGGCGGCCTGAAGCTCTCGGTGGGCTGGCACCGCGGCCATCCGAGCGTCCGCTTCGTCCCGAACGGCCGAACCCGACCGGAGCTGGTCACCGCGGTGTGACCCCGCGGTCCGCACGGACGTACGGAGTGGGGCCGGGACCCGGCAAGGGCCCCGGCCCCTTCCCGTACCGTCAGGGCTGTCCGGCGGCCTCGGTGCTCGTGGGGGCAGCGGCCGCGCGGGACCGGTACTCCCGGATGGCGACCTGCTTGCGGTCGAGCTCCGCGTCCCGCATCCGGTTGGTCATGGTCCCGGGAACGGCGAGCGGACGCCCGTGAAGCCGGACGACGCGCAAGTCCGTCCAGGTTCCGCCGCGGGACGTCCGGTGCCGCTCCTCGATACCGGCGATCTCGCTCCAGGGGACGCGGCGCCTGCGGACGAGGGTGCGGAACTCCATCCCCGCCGCCGTCAGACGCGTCCGGCCGCGGATCCGGTTGATCATGTCGAGGGCCGCGGCCAGGGCGAGGATCCCGACGCCGGCGACCCACCACCACCGGCCCGATCCGTTCTCGGCCAGGCCCACGGCCACCATGCAGCCGGCGAGCGTCGCCATCATGACGCCGGTCCGCCACCCGTACCTCCGCCGGTCGGCCGGGCTGTAGCGGATCCATACGTCGGGCAGGTCCGCGCCGCCGCGGGCGCGCCCCGGCGGCGGGACGCCCCGCCGCGAGGCCGTGCGGCTGTCAGACACGCCTCTCCAGGATCTGTCCCGGCCAGTCGCCGACCTCGAACGCCTCGGTCTTCGTGAAGCCCTGGCGCTCGTAGTACGCGACCAGGCGGCCCTCGCTGCCCGCGAAGCAGTCGACGCGCAGGAGCGAGACGCCGAGGCGGCGGGTCTCGGCGGCCGCGTGGGCGAGGAGGGCGGCGCCGACGCCGTGGCCGTGGAAGCGGCCGTCGGTGGCGAGGAAGCGCACGTACCGCTCCGGCTCGCCGGCCGGGGCCACGTACGAGCCCGGCTGCGGGGTGAGGGTCAGGGTGCCCACCGGGACGCCGTCGATCTCGGCGATCCAGGGGGAGCCCTCGGTCACCACCCGCTCCACCAGCTCGACGGTCTTCGGGCGCGAGCTGAAAGGCTCGGTGCCCCACTGCGCGGTGATCCCCTCGCCGTTGAGCCAGCCGACCGCGCTGTCGAGTATCGCGAGGACGGCGGCGAGGTCCTCCGGTCCGCCCTGCCTGATCGTGATCTTGGTGTCCATCGGACCGAGCGTAGGGGCGCCGTGCCGATCGGGCCAGGGTCGTGGGGCGCACGGGGGGGCCCGAGGCTCGGGCCTCGGCTCTCGGCTTTTGGGTCTTGGTTCTTGGGTCTCGGGGCTTCGGTCCGGCGGCGGGTGGCTGTCACACTTTTCTCATGAGGCTGTTCGCCGCCGTCGTCCCGCCGCCCGCGCAGCTGGCCGAGCTGGCCCGCGAGGTCGATCTGCTCGCCGGTCTGCCCGATGCCCGCCGGCTGCGCTGGACCTCGCGGCCCGGCTGGCACTTCACGCTCGCGTTCATGGGCGAGGTCGACGACGAGCTGCTGCCGGACCTGCGTGCCCGGCTGGGCCGGGCGGCCCGCCGGACGGCGCCGTTCCCGCTGCGGCTGCACGGCGGCGGCCACTTCGGCCGTGCGGTGCTGTGGACGGGCGCGGCGGGCGGCCTGGACGAGCTGCGGCTCCTCGCCGAGCGGGCCGACGCGGCGGCGCGCCGGGCCGGGGTGCCGATGGACGAGCACCGCCGCTACCAGGCGCACCTCACGGTGGCCCGGTCCCGTACGAACGACCTGGACCTGCGGCCCTTCGTCGCCGCGCTCGACGACTTCGAGGGCCACCGATGGCAGGTGGGGCAGCTGGCGCTGGTGCGCAGCAACCTGCCCGGGGGCGGTACGCCGGGGGAGCAGCCGCGCTACGAGACGGTCGGGGCGTGGCCACTCGGCGGGTCGGGTTAACCTCGAAGCGTGGACCCGAAAACCCGAAACCGGATCATGGCCGGTGTGCTCGTCCTGATGTTCGCGATCATCGCGGTGACGTCCGTGGTGGGATGACGTCCCGCGACGGAGGGGCTGCCCCTGGCGTGCCGGGGCACCGCCCTACGCGACGGCACGTACGGTTGTCTCCTTTGATTACTCAGAGTCATCCTTTTGGGGTGTTGTCGGCTTCGCGGTCACTGCGCGTGGGCATGAGCCCGGTGTGTCCGATCACCCGCGGCAGATCCTGACCGTCGCCCGCCCCGCTTCTCCGTCCGGCCTTCTCCCGCTTCACTCGCGTTCCCGCACGCCGCCTTCCGACGCTGTACACCGACATGACGCTGCGCGCCGTCCGCGACCGGGTGGCCTTCGCGTATCTCGTCGGCAGACTCGATCCGGGTGCGCTGCCGGCCGCGGCGCAGGTGCGGGCGGCGTTCGACCATGTGGACGCCGGACTGCCGTTCCTCGCCGACAGCCCGCGGATCCCGGGCGGCGGGTCGTCGGTGCACTGCGCCCGCTCCCTCCCGCCCTTCGGCCGGCTGCTGTCCGGCGAGCGCCGGAGCGGACTGCGAGCGGCCGTCCGTCAGGGGTACGCGATCGTCGCCTCCCCCGACTGATCCCCGACTGATCCCCGTTTCGCCCCGGCCGATCCCCGATTCCCCCGGCCGATCTCCGCTTCCTCCTCGCCACCCCCTTTCTTCCTCCTTCCCTCCTCGTTTGCCTTGTGGTTTGTCTTCTCCCTTCTGAAGGAGCACGTCCGCATGTCCACCACCGCCGACGCGACCCCGCCCTCACCCGTGAACGTGCCCGTGAACGCGCCCGCGTCCGCCGCGAACGCCGCTCCCGTCGCGTGGCCGCCGGCCGGGGGAGGCGACGCCGTGCGCGCGGCGTGCGCGCGGCTGCGCGAGGACAGCCCGGTCGTCCGGGTCCGTACCCCCACGGGCGACGAGGCCTGGCTGGTCACCGGCTACGCGCTGGCGAAGGAGGTCCTGGAGGACGAGCGGTTCAGTCTGCGCGACGCGGCGAAACCAGGGGTGCCGCGCCCGTACGCGCTGACGATCCCGCCCGAGATCGTCAACGCCATGCGCGAGATGAACAACGCCGGACTCCACGAGGAGGTGCTGCGCGCCTTCGGGCCGCGGTCCGGGCCGGTGTCGGCGCGGTGGCTGCGTGAACGGGCGCACGGACTGGTGGACGCCATGATCGAGGAGGGTGCGCCGGTCGACCTGCGCGCGCGGTTCGCCGAACCGTACTCCGCCGCGCTGATCTGCGAGATCCTCGGCCTGCCGTACGAGGAGGGGCTGCGGCTGATGTCCGGCCTGGACCTCGGCTTCCTCGCCGGCCCCGTCGTGCCCGAGGGCTCAGCGGCCAACTGGGGCAAGGACTTCGCCTTCGTCCTGCGCCATGTGCGCGCGCCGCGCGAGGAGCAGCGGGGGCTGATCCTGACCCTGTGCGCCCTGCGCGACGCGGCGGAGACGGAGCGGAAGGGGGCGGGACTCACCGACGAGTTGCTGGCGGCGACGGTCACCACGCTGTTCATGGCCGGGGTGATGAGCACGTACGTGTTCCTCCTGCACGCCACCCTGACGCTGATCCGGCACCCGGAGGCGGTGGCGCACCTGCGGGAGCGGCCGGAGAAGGTGCCGCTGGCGGTGGAGGAGCTGATGCGCGTCACGCTGCCGATCGGCGAGGGGCTGCCCCGGATCGCGCGGACGGACGTCCGGGTCGGTGATGTGCTGGTCAGGGCAGGGGAGTTGGTGCTGGTGTGGGTGGAGGCGGCGAACCTCGACCCGGCGCGGTTCGCCGACCCCGAGCGCTTCGACCTCGACCGGGCGCCCAACCCGCATCTGTCCTTCGGGGCCGGCCGCCATTTCTGCCCCGCGTCGGCGCTCTCCCGGGTCCACGCCTCGGAGGCCCTCGGGGTCCTCGTCGAACGCCTGCCGGGTCTTCGGCTCGCCCTGCCCCCCGAACAGTCGGTGTCACCGGCGGGCGGCGGCAAGCGGGTCCCCGACCGGGTCCCGGTGCTGTGGTGAACGGGCGCGGGTTCCGGGGGCCGACCGGGGGCGGGTTCCGGGGGCCGGTCGAGGCCGGGGCCGGGGCCGGTGCGGCTGAGCCGGTGAACCTGGCGCGGCACCGTCAAGGACCCTTGCTTCGAGCGCACTCGAAGGCGTTGGCTGGTGCGCATGGAGTACACGCAGCTCGGACGCACGGGACTCAAGGTCAGCCGGCTCGTCCTCGGGACGATGAACTTCGGTCCGCAGGCCGACGAACAGGCCAGCCACGCCATCATGGACGCCGCCCTCGAAGCGGGCCTCAACTTCGTCGACACGGCCAACGTCTACGGCTGGGGCGACGACAAGGGCCGTACCGAGGAGATCATCGGCTCCTGGCTCGCCAAGGACCCGGCCCACCGCGACAAGGTGGTCCTGGCCACCAAGGTGTACGGGAACATGGGCCCGGACGGCGTGCCCGCCTGGCCCAACCACGACAAGCTCTCCGCCGTGAACATCCGCCGCGCCGTCGACGCGAGCCTCCAGCGGCTCGGCACGGACCACATCGACGTCTACCAGTTCCATCACATCGACCGTTCGACGCCGTTCGACGAGATCTGGCAGGCGGTCGACGTCCTCATCCAGCAGGGCAAGATCCTGTACGCCGGTTCGTCGAACTTCCCGGGCTACAAGATCGCCCAGGCCAACGAGGCCGCCGCGCGGCGCGGGATGGTCGGCCTGGTCAGTGAGCAGTGCCTCTACAACCTGTTCGAGCGACGGGCCGAGATGGAGGTGGTCCCGGCGGCGCAGGAGTACGGCCTCGGCGTCATCCCGTGGTCGCCGCTGCACGGCGGTGCCCTCGGCGGCGTCATCCGCAAGCAGGTCGAGGGCGGCCGCCGCGCGAGCGGCCGGACCGCGGACCTGCTCGCCGACCCGGCCCAGAAGGCCCGCATCCAGGCGTACGAGGACCTGCTGGACAAGCACGGCCTGGACCCGGCCGAGACCGCGCTGGCCTGGCTGCTCACCCGCCCGGGCGTGACCGGCCCGATCATCGGCCCGCGCACCCCGGAGCAGCTGCGGGGCGCCCTGCGCGCCGTGGAGCTGAAGCTGAGCGACGAACTCCTCGCGGCTCTCGACGAGATCTTCCCCGGCCCGGGCCCCTCCCCGGAGGCCTTCGCCTGGTGACGCCGACCGGCGGCCGCTGACCGCCGCCCGAGCCGATGGGTTCCCCCGCGCCGGTCGCGGGGGAACCCATCGGCCTTGAGGACCGTGCGGAAACGCCGGGCGGGTCAGGCGCTGCCGAGCCAGCTGGTGGCGTCCAGGCGGTAGGCGGTCCCGGCCGGGACGACCGCGCGGAGGGCGGCTTCGAGGTCGCGGACGCGGGCGAGACCGAGGCGGGCGGCCCATTCGGCGCGCAGGGTGTCGAAGACGGCGGCCGATCGGGTCAGGGCGTCGATGCCGTGCGGGGTGAGGAAGACGAGCTTGCGGCGGGCGTCGGCGGGGTCGTCGGCGCGTTCGGCGTAGCCGAGGGCGAGGAGCCGGTCGACGGTCTTGCCCGCGGCCTGTTTGGAGACCCCGAGCCGCCGTCCGATGTCGCTCGCCGTCGCACCGTACGGGCTCGCGCCGATGGCCTGGAGGACGAAGCCGTGGGCGGGGCGCAGGTCGGGGTGGCCCTGGCGGGCGAGTGCGGTGTGGACGCCGTCGATGAGGGTGCGGAAGCCGGCGAAGAGGAGGATCGGCAGCTCGTATCCGGGGCTGTCGAAGGTCTCCGGGTCCGGGGCGGCGTGGGTCTCCGGGTCCGGGGCGGCGTGGGTTTCCGGCGGAATCCCCGAAACCCCCTTGCCCGAATCGACAACCTGGTTTACGTTCTCTTCACCGACATGGTCAACCATGTTGTCGATTCTATCCGGGGGTCCCTTCCATGCCGCTCGCCGCGCAGCCGCACGACCTGCCCGCCCGCACTGCCGCCGCCATCGCGCTCCTCAAGGAGTCGCCGCACACGTTCGACGGCTTCCTCCAGCTCAGCGGGATCTTCGAGTCGACCACCCTCGACCCGTACTCCCGAGAGACCGTCATCCTCACCGTCGCCACCCGCAACCAGTGTCATCTGTGCGTCGACATGCACGAGGGCAAGCTGGCCGCGCTCGACCCGGCCGACGCCCCGTCCGCCGAACGCCTCGACGCCGTCCGCCGCTTCACCCTCCAGGTCCTCGCCGCGTCCGGCGCGGTGAGCGACGCCGACCTCGACGCGTTCCTCGCCCACGGCTACACCCGGCAGAACGCCCTCGAAGTCGTCCTCGGCATCGGCACCTACACCCTCTCCACCTTCGCCAACCGCCTCGTCCGGGCCGCCTGACGGACGTCGTGCCGCACGACCCCGGCCGCGCACGCACCCGCGGGGAGGTCTCGCGGTTCATCGACCCCGACTGGCTGGTGGAGATCGAGGTCGAAGCGATCGTCGACCAGGACGCGGACGCGGACGAGGACGAGGACGAGGACGAGGACGAGGACGAGGGTGAGGGTGAGGGTGAGTGACGGGGGCCGGTGGCGGTCAGGCCTCCGTGCGGAAGTCGAGCATGTAGAAGACCTTGTCGTAGCGGAGTCCGCCGACGGCGACGAAGCGGGGCAGCCGGCCGTACTCGGTGAAGCCCAGCGAACGGTAGAGCGTCAGCGCCCGCTCGTTGTCGGCGCGCGCGTCCAGGGTGAGGACCTCGATTCCCGCCTCGCGCGCGTCGGCGACCAGCGCGGCGGTCAGGGCCCGGCCGAGGCCGCGGCCGTGGACGGCGGAGTCGAGCGCGATCTTCTCGATGTCGGCGTGCACCCGGCTGGTGGCCCGCGTGTAGCGGAGCCAGTACCCGAACCCGGCGAGCCGCCGCCCGACGTACACCGCGCGCAACGCGCCCTCGCCGCTCCGCGCGGCGGTGAGCACACGGCCGAGGAGCTCCGTCACCTCGTCGGCGGACGGCGGGTCGACCCAGCCCAGCGGCGCACCCCCGCGGACCAGGTCCGCCAGGATCCGGTGGGCCGCCTCCGTGAACCCGGCCGCGAGGTCCGGATCGGCGGTCAGCCGCGCGGCGTCGAGGACGACGGGCTCGGCGGTCGCGGGACTCTTCGACACGTTCGGGCTGCTCTGACTGGTCATGGCCGGAGCCTACGCACCCTCACGCGTACCGGTACGGCCCGCCGACGCCCCAGGCCTGGTGCAGCGCGTCCGCGAAGGCCGCCGCCAGTTTGTGCTCCCCGCTCGGGCCCGGGTGCGTGCCGTCGTAGGTGTCCGTGTGGATGTCGTACGACTCCGGGACGGACGCCAGCAGCAGCGGCGAGGCCCCGGTGTCGAAGTCGGCGACCGTCTTCGCGAGCAGGTCGTTGAAGCGCGCGCACTCGGCGGCGAAGGGGGGCTCGTCCTCGGCGCGGATGTTCGGGATGACGGGCAGCAGCACCACCCGGACCCGCGGGTTCGCGGCGCGGGCGGCGGTCAGGAAGGCGCGGACGTTCTCGATCGTCTGGTCGCTGTTGGTGTACCAGCCGAGGTCGATCAGGCCGAGCGAGACCAGCAGCACGTCGGCGCCGGTCCCGGTCACCACCGGGCCGACGAGCGGCGCCATGTGCAGCCAGCCCTCGCCCCAGCCGGCCAGGTGGCGGCGGGCGGCGGCCGGGAAGCCAGGGTCGGCGTACGCGTGCGAGGTCGCGGCGTCGTCGCCGGGCTCGTACAGCGTGGTGCGCGGGCCGACGATCTCGTACGCGCGCGAAGAGGCCTGCGAAGAGGCGCCGGACGGCAGGGACTCCAGGGACTCCAGGGATTCCAGGGAGTCCAGGTGCCGCCACATCCGGTACCGCCAGGTGAAGTCGCCGGCGCGTCCGATGGTCATGCTGTCGCCGACGAACAGAAAACGCATGGGGCACATCATCACCGACGTCAGGCCTTGGCCGGAGGGCGGGTCGGGCGGCCGCCGCCCATGGCACGCTGGAGGGCATGCGATCTGCCGTGCTGCGCCGCGCCCTCGGGGCCACCGCTCTCGTCGTCCTCGCCTCCCTCGGCCCGGCGGCCCCGGCCTGGGCGGCGGACGACCGCCCCGACCAGGGGTTCACGATCGAGGACCCGCGCGTCACCGAGTCCAGCGGTCTCGCCGCGAGCCGGGCGCACCCCGGCGTGTACTGGACGCACAACGACCAGGACGCGCCCCTGATCTACGGCGTCGACTCCCGTACGGGAAAGACGGTCGCGACCCTGACCATGAAGGGCGTCGGCACCCCGCGCGACATGGAGGCCATCTCCGTCGGCCCGGACGGCGACATCTACGTCGGCGACATCGGCGACAACCTCGACGGGTCCTGGGACCACGTGTGGATCTACCGCTTCCCCGAGCCGAAGCAGCTGCGCGACCAGACCGTCCAGGCCACCCAGTACGACGTGAAGTACGCCGACGGGCCGCGCAACGCGGAGGCCCTGATGGTCCATCCGAAGTCCGGCCGGGTCTACATCGCCAGCAAGAACGAGAACAGCGGCGGCCTGTACGAGGGTCCCGCGCGGCTCTCCACCTCCGGGACGAACGTCTTCCGCCGGGTCGGGGACGTTCCCTGGGTGACCGACGGCGCCTTCTCGCCGGACGGCGGCCGGCTCGTGCTGCGCGGTTACTTCTGGGCGAAGGAGTACGCGTGGCAGGGCGGGTCGGGCGGCGGACGCATCGCCGACGGCGGTACGGCGGTGGGGGCGCCGTTCCAGGGGCAGGCGGAGTCCGTGACGTACACGCCGGACGGTTCGGCCTTCCTGTTCGGCTCGGAGGGGAAGCGAAGTCGGGTGGTACGGGTCGACCGCGCGGACGCCGGCCCGTCGGCCGCGGACCCGAAGAAGCCGGGTTCGGGGTCGGGGTCGGGTTCGGGAGCGGGTGCCGCCGCGCAGGGATCCGGCGGTGAGCAGGGCAGCTTCACCGTCGGCGTGATCGTCCTCGGTCTGGCCGTCGCCGCCTGGATGGGCCTCAGGAAGCTGTTCCGCCGGAGCTGACCCCCGGGCCCCCGGCCCGGCGGGCGACCAGCGCCTCGAACCCCTCCATGAGCCGTTCGAGGCCGAAGGCGAAGTGGTCGCTCTCGACCGCGAAGGTGTCCTCGGCGAGCCCGGCCACGGTCGGGAACTCACCTGATTTCATGGCCCGTTCGAGGAACGGCGCCTGCGTCGCCCAGAACTCCTCGTCGCTGAACCCGGTCTCCTTCGCCGCCTCCGCCGTCTGGATCTCCAGGCGTGCGACGCCGGTCACGAAGCTCTGCACGGTGACGATGACGGAGAGCGTCTCGGGGTCGCTCAGCCCCATCCCGTAGGGGTGGGGGCCGGTCAGTCCGGCCAGGCACAGCTCGAAGCCGCGCAGCGTGTTCGGGCCGAGGAGCGAGCGGGCCTCGTTGACCTTCAGCAGCCAGGGGTGCGCGCGGTAGAGCGCGAGATGGCCGCGGGCGAGCAGTCCGATCGCGGTGCGCCAGCCGCCCGGCTGCCGCGCGGGCGGCTCGGCGGGCTCGTCCGCCAGGGACTCGCCCTGCACCCGGTCGAGCATGAGGTCGAGCAGCTCGGTCTTCCCGGGGACGTACCTGTACAGCGACATCGTCCCGACGCCCAGCTCGGCCGACACCCGCCGCATCGACACGGCGTCCAGCCCCTCCGCGTCCGCGAGCGCGACCGCCGCCCCGACGATCCGGTCCAGCGTGAGGCCCGGCTTGGGGCCGCGGCTGGGGCGTTCGCCCGTACCCCACAGCAGGTCGAGGCTGGTGATCGCCGATTCCCGTGCGCCGCCGGCCGCCCCGTTGCCCGCCCCGCTGCTCGTCTCGCCACTCATGCGCCCACTTTAAAACTGGGTACGGTGTACTCGTATTCGGGTACGGTGTACTCAGTTTCTCTGAGTGGAGGCTCCATGCGCGACAGGTGTGCCCCGACGCACGACGAACACGCTGTTCTCGCCGAGGGTTTGCGGAAGCGGTACGGAAGCGGCGGCAAGAGCAAGGAGAAGGGAAAGACGCAGGGGGAGGGGCCAGGGAAGGCGAAGGCGCGGGGGAAGGCGCGAGGGAATGTGCGGGGGAAGACCGGTGGCGCGTACGCCCTCGACGGCCTCGACCTCGCCGTCCGCCGCGGCACCGTCCACGGCCTGCTCGGCCCGAACGGTGCCGGCAAAACCACCGCCGTCCGCATCCTGGCCACGCTCCTCAAGGCGGACGGCGGGCACGCCCGGGTCGCCGGACTCGACGTGACCCGTGACCCGTGCGCCGTCCGCGCCCGCATCGGCCTCGCCGGCCAGTACGCCGCCGTCGACGAGAACCTGACCGGCCGCCAGAACCTGGAGATGTTCGGCAGGCTCTTCCACCTCGAAGCGCGCCGCGCCCGCGCCCGGGCCGCCGAACTCCTCGACGGCTTCGGTCTCGCCGAGGCCGCCGACCAGGGGGCGGGGGAGTACAGCGGCGGGATGCGCCGCCGGCTCGACCTCGCCGCGTCGATGATCCTGGCTCCCGACCTCCTCTTCCTCGACGAGCCCACCACCGGCCTCGACCCGCGCAGCCGCGGCGAGGTCTGGGACGCCGTCCGCGCGCTCGTCGCGTCGGGGACGACCGTGCTGCTCACGACCCAGTACCTCGACGAGGCCGACCGGCTCGCCTCCCGCATCACCGTCATGGACCAGGGCCGGGCCATCGCGGACGACACCCCGGGCGGGCTCAAGAGCCGGGTCGGCGGCGACCGGATCGAGGTCGTCGTGGCCGACGCCGCCGACCTGCCCGCCGTACGGCGCGTCCTCGCGCGCGTGGCCGCCGCGGAACCGGCCGAGGACCCGGCGGAACGGCGCATCCACGCACCCGTCAGCGACCGGGTCGCCGCGCTGACCGAGACGGCCCGCGCGCTCCAGGACGAGAGGATCGCCGTCGAGGACCTCGGCCTGCGCCGGCCCAGCCTGGACGACGTGTTCCTGAGTCTGACCGGTCGCGACAGCACGGAGGGCGCGGCGGACGGGGGCGGTGCGGCGGACGGGGGCCGCGCGACCGGCAGGGACGGCGCGAACGGCTCGACGGGTGCGGCCGACACAGCCGACGTGGCCGACGCGGACGCGCGTACCCGTACCGGAGCCCGTACCGAGCTCGCGTCCCGCACCGATCCCCGCACCGAAACCGAAGGAGCCGCGGCATGACCACCGCCGGCCTCGCCCCGGGCCCCGCCCGCGGCCGCGTCTACTGGGCGGTGGCCGACTGCGCGACCCTGGTCCGCCGCACCCTGCTCAACTACCGCCGCAAGCCCGTCGCCATCCTCTGGCAGCTCGGCTTCCCGATCGTCTCCGTCCTCCTCTACGGCTTCGTCTTCGGCAGCGCGATGCGGGTGCCCGGCGGCGGGGACTACAAGGACTTCCTGATGCCGGGCATGTTCACGATGACCATGACCTTCGGCCTCATGAACACGGCGACGTCCGTCGTCTCCGACTCCGGCAAGGGGGTCATGGACCGGTTCCGTTCCATGCCGATGGCCCCCTCCGCCGTCACCACCGGCCGCGGGGTCTCCGATCTGATGGTCGCCTCCGCCGAACTGGCCATCCTCGCCGTCACCGCGCTCGCGGTCGGCTGGACCTCCGACGGCGGCTTCGGCGGCACGCTCTTCGCCTTCGGCCTGCTGCTCCTGCTGCGGTTCAGCCTGATCTGGGTGGGCGTGTGGTGCGGTCTGGCGCTGCCCGACACCGAGTCGGCGGGCGCCCTCTACGCGGTGATCTTCCCCGTCACGATGATCTCCAGCGTGTACGTGGCGCCCGCGCTGATGCCGGGCTGGCTCGGGCCCGTCGCCGCCTGGAACCCGATCTCCTCGACCGTCGCGGCCACCCGTGAACTCTTCGGCAACCCCGGAGCGGCCGGAGAGACCTGGGTCGAACAGCACGCGCTGCTGATGGCGGTGGTGTGGCCGCTGGCGCTGACGGCGGTCTTCCTGCCGCTGGCCGTACGCCGGTTCCAGCGACTCAGCAGGTAGGCGGAAGAGACGCGGCGGGGCCCGGCGGTGGGCGACTCCACCGCCGGGCCCCGCCCGTCGTGAAAAGGGGTTACAGCTTCTCGATGACGTAGTCGACGCAGGCCGTCAGCGCCCGTACGTCCGCCGGGTCGATCGCCGGGAACATCGCGATCCGCAGCTGGTTGCGGCCCAGCTTGCGGTACGGCTCGGTGTCGACGATCCCGTTGGCGCGCAGCACCTTGGCGACCGCGGCCGCGTCGATGTCGTCCGAGAAGTCGATCGTGCCGATGACCTGCGAGCGCAGCGCCGGGTCGGTGACGAACGGCGTCGCGTACTTCGACTCTTCCGCCCAGCCGTACAGCGCCTGCGAGGATTCCTTCGTCCGGGCGACCGCCCAGTCCAGACCGCCCTGGCCGTTCAGCCACTTGACCTGCTCGTTCAGCAGGAAGAGGGTGGCGAGCGCCGGGGTGTTGTACGTCTGGTTCTTCAGCGAGTTGTCGATCGCGGTCGGCAGGGAGAAGAACTCCGGGATGTGCCGGCCGGACGCGTGGATCGCCCGGGCCCGCTCCAGGGCGGCCGGCGAGAACGCCGCCAGCCACAGCCCGCCGTCGGCCGCGAAGGACTTCTGCGGAGCGAAGTAGTAGACGTCGGTCTCGGTGATGTCGACCGGCAGGCCGCCCGCGCCCGAGGTGGCGTCCACGAGGACCAGCGCGCCCTCGTCGGCACCCGCGACGCGACGGATCGGGGCGGCGACACCGGTGGAGGTCTCGTTGTGGGTGAAGGCGTAGACGTCGGTGCCCGCCTCGGCCACCGGCTGCGGGCAGCTGCCCGGGTCGGCGGAGACCACGGTCGGCTCGGCCAGCCACGGGGCCAGCTTCGACGCCTTCGCGAACTTGGACGAGAACTCGCCGAAGGTGAGGTGCTGCGACTTGTTCTCGATCAGGCCGTGGGTCGCGATGTCCCAGAAGGCGGTGGAGCCGCCGTTGCCCAGGATCACCTCGTAGCCCTCGGGCAGCGAGAAGAGGTCGCGGAGTCCGGTACGCACCTCGCCGACCAGGTCCTTGACCGTGGCCTGGCGGTGGGACGTGCCGAGATAGGAGGTGCCGGTGGCGGCCAGGGCCTCCAGCGCCTCCGTGCGCACCTTGGAGGGGCCCGCGCCGAAACGGCCATCGGCGGGCTTCATGTCAGCGGGAATCTGGATATCGGCCACGAGGCGGAGCGTATCGGGTCGGGAGGGGCGCGGCTGAGGCATGTCCGCCCGATGAGACGAGGACTGAGACATCCTGGAGTCGTGGGATCACACCAAGAGGGCGAGGAAGCAGGCCGGAATTCGCGCAGGAATTCGGGCAGGGGGGTGGGGCCGGCCGGTGCGACGCCGGTGCCGGGCGGGGTACGAGGCGGGGTACGGGGCCTGATGCGGGACGGGGCGCCGGGCGGGACCGGGAACGGGACCGCGGCCCTCGGCCGCGAACTGGCCGAGGCCCTGCGCGCCGCCGTCACCGACGCCCGGGACGTCGACTTCTCCGTCACCGCCCGCGCCCTGACCACGATGGACGCCTCCAACTACCGGCGCGTCCCGCTCGGCGTCGTCACCCCGCGCGACGCCGACGACGTCGCCGCGGCCCTCGCCGTCTGCCGTACGTACGAGGTGCCGGTCGTCGCCCGCGGCGGCGGTACGTCGATCGCCGGGCAGGCCACCGGCACCGGCGTCGTCCTCGACCTCACCCGCCACCTGCGCGGGGTGGTGTCGCTCGATCCCGAGGCCCGCACGGCGGTCGTCCGGCCCGGGCTCGTCCTCGACCGGCTGCGGGACGCGGCCCGCCCGTACGGTCTGACCTTCGGCCCCGACCCGTCCACGCACAGCCGCTGCACCCTCGGCGGCATGATCGGCAACAACGCGTGCGGCGCGCACTCGGTGGCCTGGGGCACGACCGCCGACAACGTCCGCGGCCTCGACGTGGCGACCTACGACGGGCGGCGACTGCGCCTCGGCCGTGACTGGCGCGGCGCGCCGGCCGGGCTGCGCGACCTGGTCACGGACCGGCTCGCGCTGCTGCGCACCGGCTACCCGGAGGGGCTGCCGCGCCGGATCTCCGGGTACGCGCTCGACGCGCTGCTGCCCGAGCGCGGCGCGGACGTGGCCCGCTCCTTCTGCGGCAGCGAGGGCACGCTGGGGGTGGTGACCGAGGCCGAGGTACGGCTCGTCCCGCTGCCGGCCGAGCCCGTCCTGGTGGTGCTCGGGTACGCGGACGAGAGCGCGGCGGCCGACGCGGCGGCCGGCCTGCTGTCGCACCGGCCGCTGACGGTCGAGGGGATGGCCGCCGATCTCGTACGGGGCGGAGGCGCCGGCGGAGGCGGCGCGGCCGGGCTGCCGCGCGGCGGGGCCTGGCTGTTCGTCGAGATGGACGGCGCCACTGCGGCGGCCCAACTGGCGCGGGCCTCCGATGCGTTGGACGCCGCGCTCGTGCGCGACCCGGCCGGTCAGCGGGCGCTGTGGCGGATCCGCGAGGACGCGGCGGGCACGGCGACCCGGATGCCGGACGGGGCGGAGGCGTGGCCCGGCTGGGAGGACTGCGCGGTGCCGCCGGCCCGCCTCGGCGCGTATCTCCGGGAGTTCCGGGGCCTGTTGAAGGAGTACGGGCTGCGCGGCACGCCGTACGGGCACTTCGGCGACGGCTGTGTCCACGTCCGTGTCGACTTCGACCTGTGGACGGGGGTGGGGGTGGCCCGCTTCCGGGAGTTCTCGGAGGCGGTCGCGGACCTGGTCGTGGCGCACGGCGGCTCGCTGTCCGGCGAGCACGGGGACGGGAAGGCGCGGGCGGAGCTGCTGCCGAGGATGTACGGGCGCGAACTCGTCGACCTGTTCGGCGCGGTGAAGGATCTGTGGGACCCGGACGGCGGTCTGAACCCGGGCATGCTGGTGCGGCCGGAGCCACTGGACTCGGGCCTGCGGTTCACCGGCCTGACACCGCTGGAGGACGGCGGACTGGGGCGCGAGGCCGCCCGCTGTGTCGGAGTGGCCAAGTGCCGTGTCGAAGGCCCGAGTTCGGGACCCGGCGTGATGTGCCCCTCCTATCGCGCGACGGGGGAGGAACGGCACTCCACGCGCGGCCGGGCCCGGCTGCTGCACGAGATGGCGCTCGGCGAGGTCGTCACGGACGGGGTGCGGTCCAAGGAGGTCCGGGAGGCCCTGGACCTGTGCCTGTCGTGCAAGGGCTGCCGCGGCGACTGCCCGGTGGGCGTCGACATGGCCGCGTACAAGTCCCGCTTCCTGGCCGCGCATTACGCGGGCCGACGCGCTCTGCGACGCCCCCGCTCGCACTGGACGATGGGCGGGCTGCCACATCTGCTCGACCTGTTCGGGAAGGGGCTGAACACCGCGATGCGGCTGCCGTTCGCGGCCCGGCTCGCCGGGATCACGCCGGAGCGGGCGATGCCGAGGGTGGCGGACCGTACTTTCACGTCCTGCTTCACCGAACGCGCCTCGGGCCGGACGCCCGCGCTCACCCTGTGGCCCGACACCTTCACCGACCACCTCGCGCCCGAGGTGGGCGTGGCCGCCCTGAAGGTCCTGGAGGCGGCGGGCCTCGGGGTCGCGCTGCCGCCGGGGCGGGTGTGCTGCGGACTCACGTACGTGTCGACGGGCCGCCTTGACGCGGCGCGCCGGGTGATGACCCGCACCCTCGACGTCATGGCCGGCACGCCCGGCGCGCTCGCCGACCGCCCGGTCCTCGTCCTCGAACCCTCCTGCGCGGCGACCCTGCGCACCGACCTGCCCGAACTGCTGCCGGACGATCCGCGCGCGGCCCGTCTCGCCGCCTCCGTCCGCACCTTCGCCGAGACCCTGGAACAGCTCGCCCCCGACTGGACCCCGCCTCGCCTCCGGCACTCCGCCGTCACCGGCCAGACCCACTGCCACCAGCACGCGGTCCTCGGCGACGCGGCGGACCACCGGCTCCGCCAACGCATGGGCCTGGTAGGCGATTTGGCGGGTGGCTGCTGCGGCCTGGCGGGCAACTTCGGCTTCGAACCGGGCCACCAGCAGGTCTCCCGCGCCTGCGCCGAAGACCAGCTCCTGCCCGCCCTGCGCACCGCGCCCCCGGACGCCGTCGTCCTCGCGGACGGCTTCTCCTGCCGTACGCAGATCACTCACCTGTCCCCGGACCACCGGCCCCGGCATCTGGCGGAGGTACTGGCGGAGGCGCTGGACCAGTAGCGGCCGGCCGCGATGGCGTCCGGCGGTTCTTGACCGCCGACTGGCCACTGTCCCCCGGCTTCGGGTCCCCGGCCCTGGTCGCCGGGCTGGGGCTGCTCGCCTTCGTGCTGGTTCGGGCGCCCTGGGGACGCCGCCGGACGTCATCCGCGGCGGAGGCGTGTTCTCACGCCTCGCGCATGACCGCTGGGCCGCCCAAGGAGCGGGGCAGTCGGCGGAGGGCGAGAGCGCCGAGGGCGAGGTGGAGCAGGGCGGCCACGAGAGCGGCCGCGTGCAGGCCGGTGACGAAGGCCGACTTGGCGGCGGCGGCCGAGGTGTCGGCCAGGCCGGGCAGTTGAAGAGTCTCGTCGAGGGTCGGGGCGAGGCCGGGGCCCTGGAGGCGGAAGAACAGGGCGGCGAGGGAACCGAGGAGCGCGATGCCGAGGGCGTTGCCGATCTCGTTGCTCGTCTCGGCGATCGCACCGGCCGCGCCCGCCCGTTCGGGCGGCACCGCCCCGACGGCGGTGTCGGCGACGACCGCGAACGAGATGCCGTACCCGACACCGGCGACCACCGTGGACAGCACGTACCAGCCGACCCCGCCCGCGACGGCAACGGGCAGGAACAGGAGCAGTCCGGCGGCGATGGAGAAGTGGCAGACGAGCAGCGCGGCGCGCTTGCCGATGCGGTCGACGACGGCCGGGGCCGCGACGCACGTCGCCGTGAGCGCGACGGCCCCCGGAAGCGCGAGGAGGGCGGCCTGGCGGACGGGGATGCCGAGGACGGACTGGAGGTAGATCCCGGCCAGGTAGGCGGTCGCCGACCACGCGGCGAGCGGCAGCAGGCCGGTGATCACGGCGAAGGTGAAGACCCGGTCGCGGAAGAGCGTGAAGTCGATGAGCGGGTGGGGGAGTTGGCGCTGACGTAGGCCGAACCAGACGAGGGCGGCGATTCCCGCGAGGCCGGCCGTCACCGCCGAGGCGGAGAGGCCGTCGGCGGCGGCGCGCTTCAGGCCGCAGACCGTCAGAAGCAGACCGGCCGCCGATGTCACGACGCTGACGAGGTCGACCCGTCCGGGGCGGGTCGCGCGGACGTCCTTGAGCAGGGCGGGCGCGACGCACAGGAACAGGGCGACGACGGGGAGATTGACCAGGAAGACCGATCCCCACCAGAAGCGTTCGAGCAGGAGGCCGCCGAGCACGGGGCCGATCGCGAAGCCCGCGGCGAAGGTGGCGGCGAAGATTCCGATGGCCCGCGCCCGCTGCCGCGGGTCGGGGAACAGTTCGCCGAGCACCGCCAGGGCGGACGGCAGGAGGGTCGCACCCGCAACGCCCATCAACACGCGGGCGGCGATGAGTAGTTCGGGCGTCGGGGCGAACGCGGCGGCAGCCGAGCCGAGGCCGAAGACGGCGGCGCCCGCGAGGAGGAGCCGGAGCCGTCCGTACCGGTCGCCGATGTTCCCGAACGCGATGAGCAGCGAGCCCACCGCGAAGCCGTAACCGTCCAGGATCCACAGCGTCTGGCCGGCGCCGGGATCGAGCGCCCGGCCGATGCTCGGCAGGGCGAGGAACAGGATGGAGCCGTCCATCGAGACCAGGAGCACGGGACCGAGGACGGCCGGCAGACCGAGCCAGGCCCGGACGCCGGTACGGCTGGGGGTGGGGTGCGTCATACGGGCAACGGTCGGGCCGGGTGCGTCCGGCAGCCAGACACCTGTCGTGGGTACACCTGACAGGTACACCCGGCCTGGGAGCGGGCCGCCTAGGCTCGGCGGGGTGGAGAGTCTCGGAGCGTTCCTGAAGAGTCGCCGCGACCGGGTGACCCCGGACCGGATCGGGTTGCGTACGTACGGGACCGCGCGGCGCGTACCGGGGCTACGGCGGGAAGAGTTGGCACATCTGGCCGGAGTCAGTCCCGGCTACTACGCCCGGCTGGAGCAGGGGCAGGCGGTGGCGGCCTCGGGGCAGGTGCTCGGGGCGCTGGCGCGGGTGCTGGAACTGGACGCCGTGGAGACCGCGCACCTGCACAACCTCGTCCGGCAGCCCGCGCGGCCCGGCCTCGCCGAGCCTCCCGAGGAGGAGCCGCATCCGCGCGTACTCGCGCTGCTCGCGTCCCTGGCCGGGACGACGCCGGCGATCGTGCTGGGCCGGAGAGGGGACGTCCTGGCCTGGAACCGCGCGGGTCACGCGCTCTTCGCCGGACACCTCGACTACGAGGCGCCGCGCCACGCACCGGACCGGCCCTCGATTCCCCGGATGTTCTTCCTGGACCCGCCGGTCCGGGACCTCCACCGCAACTGGGAGGAATTGGCCCGCGTGCACGTCGCCTATCTGCGGCTGACGGCGGGACGCTTCCCGACCGACGCGCGGCTGGCGAACCTCATCGGCGAACTCGCCATGCGGAGCGACGTGTTCGCCACGATGTGGGCGACCGGCGAGGTCGCCGACTGCACCACCGGCGACATGCGCCTGCATCACCCGACCATCGGCGCGACGAACGTCGCGTACCAGGTCTGGCTCCAGCCCGACAGCCCGGACCACCGCCTGGAGATCTACACCCCGAACGACCCCGCCTCGGCCGACGCCCTCCGGCTCCTCGCCCAGCATGTGAACGCCTAGCCGGGCCCGGGCGGGCCCTAGCCCTCCGGCGCGTCCGCGAACAGCTCCTCGACCGGTGCGGCGGTGACGGCGGGTGGAGGTGGCCGTGAGGGGAACGGAGGAGCCGGGCCGTGACGCAGGGTTGCTTCTGGCATATGACCACTCGCGGGGGTGATCTACGCCCTTTGCCCTGACCTTTCTCGTCAGTAAGGATGGAGGAGTGGCCTAGTGGTGCATTACTCTGCACCGAGAGGTTCACCTCACTGGACTCATGATCGTCAGCGACAGGCAAGGAGTGTGCCGGTGGACAGCCCGGTCAAGGACATACCCGTGGCGTCCGCCACGCCCACGGAGACCCCCGCCGCCCCCGGCGCGGGCCGGTTCGGTCGGTTCGCGCGGTTCGGCAGCCTCGGGCCCGTCGCGCTCGTCGTCGCCGGCGGGCTCTCCGTACAGTTCGGGTCCGCGGTCGCCGTACTTCTCATGCCCCGCGCCGGCGCGCTCGGCGTCGTCACGCTGCGGCTCGTCCTCGCCGCCGCCGTGCTCCTCATCGTCTGCCGCCCCAAGATCCGCGGCCACAGCCGCGCCGACTGGGGCACGGTGATCACGTTCGGTACGGCGATGGCCATCATGAACATCCTCTTCTACCTCGCCGTCGACCGGATCCCCCTCGGCGTCGCCGTCACCCTCGAAGTGCTCGGCCCGCTCGCCCTCTCCGTCTTCGCCTCGCGCCGCCTGGTCAACTTCCTCTGGGCCGGCCTCGCGCTCGCGGGCGTCGCCCTGCTCAGCGGCGGCGGCTTCGACCGGCTCGACCCCGTCGGGGCCCTCCTCGCGCTCGGCGCGGGGTCCATGTGGGCCGCGTACATCGTCTTCAGCGCCCGCACCGGCCGCCGCTTCCCGCAGATGGACGGCCTCGCCCTCGCGATGGCCGTCGGCGCGGTGATCAGCCTGCCGTTCGGCATCGTGGCGGCCGGCGACCGGATCATCGTCCCGTCGACCATCGGGCTCGGCCTCGCCGTCGCGCTGATGTCCTCGGTCCTCCCGTACGCCCTGGAACTCGTCGCCCTGCGCCGTCTGCCCGCCCCCACCTTCGCCATCCTCATGAGCCTGGAGCCGGCCATCGCCGCCGCGGCGGGGTTCCTCATCCTGCACCAGGCCCTCGGCCTGCTGGACGCCCTCGCGATCGCGCTCGTCATCGCGGCGAGCATGGGCGCGGTGCGGACCCAGATGTCCCGGGCCTCCAAATGACGCCCCGCTGACGCCGGAGACCTGACGCCGGCCGCGTCCTCGGCAAGTGGCGACTGCGCTTCCCCACCAGCATCGACGACGACGAGAAGCGCCGCCTCATCACCCGCACCCTCCGCGAGGCCAAGGCCATCGCCCGGGTGCGCAAC